>JAUIMA010000441.1 GCA_030432675.1 Candidatus Hydrogenedentota bacterium
CCTACAAAAACTCGACGGCCCGACGCCCCATAGATAGCCATCTCGCGGGTTTGCAAAACTTCCCCTCTCCCGCTAGACTGATTTTCATTGGGCGCGATTCCGGGCGCGTTATCCCGGGACTACACCAGCGTTCTACCCGGAGGTTGTCCTGTATTATGTCGTTTGTACCGTCTGTCCTGCCTTTTCCCTGCATCCGATCACTGTCCTGTTTGGGCCTCTTGCTCTTCGGAATCCCCCAGGCTATAGGACAAGGCTATCCGCCTGAAGAGGGTGCGTCCAAGATGACGCCCGCCGAAGGCCTGGAAGTCCAACTCGTGGTCAGCGAACCCGCCGTGCGCCAGCCGGTGGCTATCGAGTTTGATGACCGGGGTCGACTTTGGGTCGTCCAATACATCCAATATCCCAATCCCGAAGATCTGCAGCGGGTGGCCGTCGATCGCTACTCGCGAACGAAATACGATCGCCTTCCCAAGCCCCCGCCCCATGGCCCGAAAGGTGCCGACAAACTGACCATTCTCATCGATGAAGACAAGGACGGCTACGCAGAGTCCTCCAAAGACTTCGTGACGGGCCTCAACCTTGCGTCCGGCCTGGCCTTTGGCTATGACGGGGTCTTCGTGCTCCAGACCCCTTACCTGCTCTATTACGCGGACAAAGACCATGACGACGTGCCCGATGGGGACCCCGAGGTCTGCCTCACGGGCTTTGGCATGGAAGACGCCCACTCGGTGGCCAACTCCTTGATGTGGGGTCCCGATGGCTGGCTCTATGGCCTCCAGGGCAGCACAGTAACGGCCAACATTCGGGGCATTGAGTTTCAGCAAGGGGTGTGGCGTTACCATCCCCGCACCAAGGCCTTTGAGCTCTTCTCCGAAGGCGGTGGCAACATGTGGGGCCTCGACTATGACCGCGATGGTCAAGTGCTCGCCTGCACCAACTATGGCCCCTACATCATGATCCACGCCATGCAGGGGGCCTACTACTGGAAGAGCTTCGGGAAGCACGGCGATCTGCACAACCCCTATACCTACGGCTATTTCGAGCATGTAACCCACCACGAGGCAAAGGGGGGTCACGTCGCCACGGGCGGCCAGTTGTATCAGGGTGGTGCCCTGCCCCCACGATTCGACGGTGCCTTTATCCATGCCAATCTCCTTTCGCACCTGGTGCAATGGAGTACGGTCGAACGCACCGGCTCGACGTTCGAAAGCACCCTTCAGGGCACCTTCGCTGACAGCAACGACACCTGGTTCGCACCCAGTGATATGACGACGGGACCCGACGGCGCCATCTATGTCTGTGACTGGCACGATGCGCGGATGGCCCACCCCGACCCCGATGCCACGTGGGACCGCAGCAATGGGCGCATCTATCGCATCGCGCCCCCCTCCCATCCGGTGGAGCCTGCCTTCGACCTCCGCACAAAGAGCAATGCGGAGCTGGTGGACCTTATGGGCCATAAGAATGCCTGGTTCGCCCGACGCGCCCGGGTCCTCCTCGCCTCGCGGGACACCGCGGACGTGCAAGAAGCCCTTGCCCACAACATCGCCCAAACCGACAATCGCACCCTCGCCATGGAAAGTCTCTGGACGCAATTTGCCAGCGGCAACTATTCCCCGGAATCCCTCTCGACATTGCTGCGCCACGAAGACCCCATGTTTCGCTTCTGGGGGGTGCGTCTCCTCGGTGATCAGGGCGACGTGTCCGGCGAAAGCGTCAGCGCACTGGCCGAACTCGCCAAGCGGGAGAGCGACGTACGAGTCCAGGCCCAACTTGCGGCCACGGCAAAACGACTGGCACCGGAGCAGACCGTTCAGCTGGTGGATGCCCTCCTCAGCAATGCGAGCGATGACACCGACACCTTCTTGCCCCTTCTCGTCTGGTGGGCCATTGAACCCAACAGTGCACTTGCTGCGGCGGGCGAGGGTCCGCTCCTCCACAGCGACACCCCACTGGTCCGCGAAGCATTGCGCCCCCGACTCTTGCGTCGTCTCGTCGCGCAAGGCGACCCCACGTGGGACGACGCCGGAGCGCGGATTCTTGCGGGTGCCTACGAGACGGCCCATCTGGATGCCCTCCTCGAACATCTGAATCTCGGACTGGATGACCGTGCGGGCCGTCAGGGAAGCACCATGAAGGGCGCGCTCTATGACACCTACTCGGAGGCGGGCGGCGATGAACCGACCGACGCGGCACGAGAGCTTCCCCTGTCCCCGGCATTGCGCCAACGCGTAATCTCCCTCTGGGATATCGCCCCGGACAATCCTGTGCGTCTCGCGTTGGCCACCCGCCTCGAACATGCCCCGGCCCTTTCCCTCGCGAAGTTAACCATCGCCAATGCCAAGGCAAACGATGCGCTCCGCATGGCCCTCATTGGCCCCTATTCCAAGGCGGTAGGTGAAGAGACCGTCCCCGACCTCCTGGGGCTGGCCATTGGGGAGGAAAACGATAGCTTGCGCCAGGCCGCCCTCAGCGCCCTGCGACGCTTCGACGACCCGAACATCGGAACCACGTTAGCCCGCCATTACCCCGACCTGCCCCCAACGCTTCTGGTCAATACCCGTCAGCTGCTGTTCAGCCGTGCGCCCTGGACCCGCGCCTTACTGGAGCTGGTGGAAGCAGGTACCATCGAGGCCGATGCCATTCCCGTCTTCGAGCTCCGTCGTGTTGCCCAACATAAGGACGAAGGGCTCAACGCCCTGGTCCAGCGACACTGGGGCAACGTGGGCGGCGGCACCCCAGAAGCCCTGCTGGCGGAGATGCGCCGCCTCAACAACGATCTAAACGCCAAACCAGGCGACCCGAAAGCGGGTGCCATCTTGTTTACGGCAAACTGCGCCCAATGCCATCAGCTGTTCGGCGAAGGACATGCGGTCGCACCCGACCTGACACAGAGCAATCGCATGGACACCGACTATCTGCTCGTAAGCTTGGTCAACCCCAATCTCGTCGTGCGCAAAGAATACGTGCAGTATGCGGTCGAGACGAAGGATGGCGGGTTCTATAATGGTATCGTTACCGCGCGGAGTCCCGGCAGCGTTACCCTCCTGAATGCCAACGAAGAGAAAACCACCATCGCGACCAGCGACATTGCCGAGATTCGGGAAGCGGGTCTCTCCTTGATGCCGGAAGGCCTGCTGGCGCCCCTGACACCCGACGAATTGCGCAATCTCTTCGCCTATCTGCAAAAGGAAGAGACTCCGTGAGTCGGGGACGTCAACACAGCCCCGCCCCCCCTATCAATAAAGGGAAACAACGGGTGCCCCCCTTACAGACACGAGGCATGAGTGGCTTTACGGGTGCGGACTCGCGGCATTTCACCCGTAAGCTTTCCCGCTTCGCTCCTCCGCGTAAGGGTCATCGCCGCGCCGTGGTGGGTGGCACCCTCACACTATTTTTTCTGTTCGTAGGGATAGCGCTCACAGGATGGGTACCATCAACCTACGCTGCCGAAAATACGACGGCTACACTCGGCCATCCCCGCCTCTACTTCACGGAGTCGGGACAGACGGCACTGCGTGCGCTTCGGGAGGACGGCGTGCATGCCCGTATCTGGGCAAATGTCGCCGAATCGGCGGACTGGTGTCTGACGAAGACGCCCCGCACCGACTGGATTGCCCCCATCGCCGACGATCCCGTCTATGAAAATCTCTACGACCGTTTCTACGCCATGATGATGGACATGGCCATCACGGAGCATCTCGCCTTCGCCTACGCGTTGAGCGGCGACGAACGCTACGGAGAAGCAACCCGGGCCTGGGCGCTCGCCTGCTGTCGGGCCTGGCGTCCCGATGCCGAAGCAACACCGGACGGGGGCAAGGCCTATGCCGTGTCACGCCTTATCAAGGGCATCGCCGTGGCCTACGACAAGGCCTACGACCGGTTCACCGAGGCGGAGCGGGCGGAGATCGTGGCCATGCTTTCGGATACGGCGGGCAATTACTATACCGACTACTTCAACACCCCCGAGAAAATGGCCCCCACCTTCCACACCCACCATGCGGTGGTCGAGTTTTCCTCCCTGGGTGTCGTGGCCCTGGCCCTGTTGAACGAAGTACCCGAGGCCGCCGATTGGCTCGCCCTGACTACGAAAAAGTTTGAGGAGCACCTGCTGCCCACCGGACTTGCGGAGGATGGTTCCCAGGTGGAAGGCGCGACCTTCTGGGCCTCCACCATGCACTATCGGCTTTTCTTCCTGGATGCCCTGCGCCGCGTAACCGGGAAAGACCTCTATGGTCCTTTCAAGCGGTACATGCAGGCCGACCTGGCGTTGGCCTCCGTGGCAACCCGAAAACAACCCGGTTGGAATGAGCCCAATCAGTCCGTCCTCTTTTCGCCTCCCTACGGCCAACTCGACTACTACGCCCCCGTCTTACTCGCCCTCGCGCGCGAATACCGCAACGGCACCGCCCAGACCCTGGCGCTGTGGGACCAGTCCCTCGGACACATCCAGAAAACCCGTTACATCACGCCGACCCGCAAGGAACAATTGCTCTTTGAGCTGGGCGGCTACGCCTACGTCTGGTACGACGCCACGGTAGCACCCGAGCCCGACGACGCTCCCCTTTCCTATCACTTCCCCGCTGTCGGCGAGGCCTATGCCCGCGCGGACTGGAAGCCCGACGGATTACTGGTCGCCCTGAAAGATACCGGGGATTTGCTTATCCATGCCGGGGGGAACCTGGTATTTCAAGGGAGCAATCGGGTGTCGTCAGACGGCGAAAAAGACGCGCACGTTGCCCTGTCCAATCTGGGTGCCGCGTCGCTTCTCTCCGCAGCCAACCCATCGTCGACGCCCATCCAGGCACGACTGGAACGGCCCAATCGGGTATTTGTGCGGCTCGTGATTTCATCGGACACGTGGTCCTTTCTCAGCCACGCCCTCCCACAGGCGGAGGGCAATACGCTCACGTGGGATAGTGGCGTCACCCTACGTATAGAAAAAGGCGCGTTCCTCCGCGTTGAGCCAGATGGATTTCGGCCGCCCCATGTCGTGGGCATGGGAAAACTATTCTTGGTAGACCCCCAGCCCATACAGTATCCTGTCATTCACGTTGCACCCGAGGGTGGCGTCGTGGAGATTGAAGTCAGATTACCCGGCACCGAGGTCGCTCCAGCAAAACGAGATTGAATCACAGGAGAATAGCAACGATGAAACGCCTCAGAAATATCTTCCTGCTCGTGGCAGTAACGACATCGCTCTGCACGCACGCCGAACTCCGAAATGTCGACGTCGGCAATGGGCAAACGGCATCCACCTACAACAACACGCTGACAACGCTGGAAAACCCGCCCCCGCTGCTGGCGGACTACCCCCAATACTTCCAGCCCGTGGAAGAGGAAACCCGCTATGAGGCCCCGGCCCTGGTGCGCGACAGGGAC
>JAUIMA010000007.1 GCA_030432675.1 Candidatus Hydrogenedentota bacterium
CGGGATGTTCTTGTCCGACAGCGCCATTCATGACCCTGGCGCACGTGGCAATCTCGCGGATACCTTGCCTCAGCCTGGAAGGCTAAGCCACTTTGGTGCACCGCGCCGATTTCGAGTCGTTCGCAAGTTCCCAAGTGGATGTGGGCGTCTTGCGGGTACCTTGTCTCGGACAGGAGTGTCCAAGCTCCTTTGCTCCGCTTTCATCTGACGTGCACATCCGTCTGGCGTATTTTGCGATGGAGACATGTCCATGAGATTCATAGGGCACCAAAGTGGGATAGGCTTCCAGCCTGTCATGTCGTGTCGTTGAGCCAACATGATGGCGGGATGTTCTTGTCCGACAGCGCCATTCATGACCCTGGCGCACGTGGCAATCTCGCGGATACCTTGCCTCAGCCTGGAAGGCTAAGCCACGTTGGTGCACCGCGCCGATTTCGAGTCGTTCACTAGTGGTTTGATTTAAGCAGATGGGCCCTTACTACGGCAGCCTGAATTACTGAGGATTACTCCCCTCCTTGGAGGGGCCGGGGGTGGGTCACGTCATGAAAAGAAATCGAACCCACCCCTAACCCCTCCCGGGAGGGGAATTTATTACCGAAATTCCCCGCAGGTTCAAGTGCACTTAAGCGTCCACATTTCTAATTCACTTCACTAGCAGCCCGGCAGATGTGGGCGTCTTGCGGTTACCCTGTCTCGGACAGGAATGTCCAAGCTCCTTTGTTCTGTCCGGCCCCTATGCCATCAACTCCGGCCGCACGTGTCCGTGTACATCGGTCAGGCGGAAGTCGCGGCCCTGGTAGTGGTGGGTGAGCTTTTTGTGGTCGAAGCCCATGAGGTGGAGGAGCGTAGCCTGGAAATCGTGGACGTGGACGGGGGTTTCGGTGATGTTGTAGCCGAGTTCGTCCGTTGCACCTACCTGCGCGCCCGCCTTGACGCCGCCACCGGCCATCCAGATCGTATAGGCACCGGGGTGGTGGTCGCGGCCCAGGAACTTGGAGCCGTTGCGGGCTTCGTTCATGGCCGTCCGTCCGAATTCGCCACTCCAGACGACGAGGGTGTCTTCGAGGAGGCCCCGTTGTTTGAGGTCCTGAATCAAGGCCGCCATGGGCCGGTCCGTCTGCTTACACTTCAAGGGCAACTGGGTGACGATGTCATCCGTGGGGCCCGTGCCGTGGGTATCCCAGCCCCAATCGAACAACTGCACAAAGCGCGTGCCTTTTTCCACCAACCGGCGGGCCAAGAGGCAGTTGTTGGCAAAAGAAGACTTGCCCGGTTCCGAACCGTAGAGTTCGTGGATGTGTGCAGGTTCATCGGCGATGTCCATCACTTCGGGGACGGACAATTGCATGCGGTAGGCCAGTTCATACTGGGCGATGCGCGTCTGGGTCTCCGGGTCGGCATCCTGGGCAAAGTGCAGTTCGTTGAGCTCATTGAGGGCATCCAGGCTGCGGCGCCGGGTGCTCCGATCCATTCCCGGTGGGTCGGAAGCATACAAGACGGGGTCACCACTGGTCCGGCATTGGACGCCCTGGTGCACCGTGGGCAGGAAGCCGCTGCCCCAGACGCTCTTGCCGGCCGAGGGGGTCTTGTCGCCCGAGACGAGGACCACAAAGCCAGGAAGGTTTTCGTTCTCGGTGCCCAGGCCATAGGTCAGCCAGGAACCCATGGAGGGCCGTCCGAGGCGGGGGGAGCCCGTGTAGAGAAACAACTGGGCAGGCGCATGGTTAAACTGGTCCGTGTGCATGCTGCGCACCACACACAGCTCATCGGATACGCCCTGCAAATGGGGGAGGAGATCGGAAATCCAGGCCCCGCTCTGTCCATTTTGCCGGAAATTGTGGGGCGAACCGAGAATCTTAGGGTGCCCCTTGATGAAGGCGAAGCGGGCGTTGTCCAGGAATTCCTGGGGGCACAACTCGCCGTCAAGCTCATTGAGCTTGGGCTTGTGGTCAAAGAGGTCGAGCTGGGTGGGTGACCCGGCCATATGAAGATAGATGACCCGTTTGGCCTTCGGCGCAAAGTGGGGTCCTGGTGCCATAGGGGAAATGGCGCTCTGGCCGTCTTGGGCGAGCAAGAAACTCAACGCCGCAGCGCCGACACCGGCCCCCGTGCGTTGGAGGAAGTGTCGTCGGGTGAGTCCGCGCATATGTTCCATTTTTGGATTCATGATGGTATCTGACCTCGTATAGTACTTGTAGCGTATATGTCGGGTGCCACGGGGGGCTCTGTGGTCCACTTATCGTTTTGTTAAAACTTCATCCAGATTCAATAATACATTACTCACCACCGTCCAGGAGGCCGCCTCCGCAGGTACGGTGCCCGCTGGAAGTGATCCGAGGGGATCCGTAGCGATGGCCGTCGCTGCCGCCTCGTCGGACGCAAATCGCGCCAGCTCATCGGCGTAAAGCGCGGCAATACGCGTGCGCTCCGTTTCATTCGGAGGACGGGATGCGGCCAGCAAGTAAGCGTATTCGATACGGTCCGCGATCTCGGCCGAAGGGGCTTCGCGGAGAATCCGTCGCGCCATGGCCTGAGCAGCTTCCACATACACTGGGTCGTTCAACGTGACCAGGGCCTGCAAGGGCGTATTGGTGCGGATTCGGCGCACGGTGCACACTTCACGGGACGGCGCGTCAAAGGCAATCATGGAGGGATAGGGTGATGTGCGCCGCCAATAGGTGTAGAGTCCCCGACGATAGCGATCTTCCCCTTCACTCGTGGCCCACTGGTCGCCGCTGTAGACGATCTGCCAGACGCCATCGGGCTGAGGTGGCTTCACCGAAGGGCCATACATCTTATCGCTCAACAGGCCACTGACGGCCAGGGCCTGGTCGCGCACCATTTCCGCTTCCAATCGGAAGCGGGGGCCCCGTGAAATCAGCCGGTTGTTCGGGTCGATTTCGAGGCGCGCTATATCCAGCGTGGGGGCCTGACGATAGGCCGCCGAACTCACGATGATGCGGCAGAGTGATTTCATCGACCAGCCCTGTTCCATAAACTCTACCGCCAACCAGTCGAGGAGGGGCTGATTCACGGGCAGTTCGCCCTGGGTGCCAAAGTCCTCCATGGTCTCCACGATGCCCGTGCCGAAGAACTGACCCCAGAAGCGGTTCACGAGAACACGGGCAGTCAGGGGATTGGCCTCATCCACGAGCCACTGGGCCATGCCCAGGCGGTTGCGGGGCGCATCGTAAGCCATGGGGTGGAAGACGGCGGGCATGGCCGGAATAACCTCGTCCGCCGGACTCAAAAAGCTGCCTGCTTCCAGGATGCGCGTCGTGCGCTGTTGGTCGGGAGGGAGTTCGCGCAAGACGGGAATTTTTGGGACGGAGTCGCTGACCCGTTTCAATTCCGCGCGGACCTGGGCCAGTTGTTCCCGCACGGGGGCCAACTCGGGGGCGATGTGGTCGCGGTAATAGGTCCGGAGTTCGGCTTCCTGCGCTGCGTCCCGTGCGGCCACATCCAATCGCGCCAGGGCGACGATGGCGGCGGGAAGGCCCTCAAAGCTGCTTTCATAGGAGAAGGCATAGGCCCCGCCTGCATTCACGATCTTCATGAGGACCTGATTGGTGCCCGGCACGAGGTTCAAGGTGAGCTCATCGGAGCCGGGCGTGATGCCACGCTTGACCCGGTTGCTGTGGACCTCCACACCGTTGAGCCAGATGCGGATGCCGTCGTTGCTGCCCACCTTGATGGGGTAGGCAAGGCCCTCGGCCGTGGTAATGGTGCGCCGAAGGTAGGTGTTCGCCACCTCACCCTCCAGATTATGCACCGTGCCGTCCACCCAGTCGGGACGGGGCTGCCAGGCAAATCCTTCTGGCGGCGTGAGATCCGTGCTGGAAGGAATCAGACCACTGTCCGAGTCATAGGCACTTTCGAAATCCTCTTCCGGCAGGGGGCCGAGGGATTCCCAATCACTCGTAATGGGCGTGCCTCCGCCATCGGCGCGCAACGTGTTTTCCCAGGCTTCCTGGCCCGGTGTGCGCTCGGGCAGGGCGTTGTTGAACAGTTCGCTAACCTGATTGAGCCGCTTGCTGAGGAATTCGATTTCCTGCTGCTGCTCCGGCGTGGGTGCCGGGAGGACCGGCGACTCTTCGGGGAAGAGGTCCGCGTCCTGGGTCTGATTGAGGAACGCGTAAAACTGATAATACTCCCGGTGCGTAATGGGGTCATACTTGTGGGTGTGGCACTGGGCGCAGGCCATGGTCACGCCCATCCAACCCGACATGGTCGTATCCACCCGGTCCACGATGGCCGCCGTACGGAATTCCTCGTTGTCCGTGCCGCCTTCGTCATTCGTCATGGTGTTGCGGTGGAAGGCCGTGGCGAGTTGTTGCTCCAGCGTGGCGTCAGGGAGCATGTCCCCCGCGAGCTGCTCGATGGTGAATTGGTCAAAGGGCATGTCGGCATTGAAGGCGTCAATTACCCAGTCGCGATAGCGCCACATGTCGCGGTGGCGATCGGCTTCATAGCCTTTGGTGTCCGCATAGCGCGCAATGTCGAGCCAGACCCGGGACCACCGTTCGCCATAGCGCGGGGATTCCAGGAGGCCCTCCACGACCTTTTCATAGGCCACGGGACTTGTATCGGCGATGAAGGCTTCCACCGCTTCCGGGGAAGGGGGCAGGCCGGTGAGGTCCAGGTAGACCCGGCGGATGAGGGTGTACTTATCGGCTTCCGGTGCGGGACTGAGCCCGGCGTCTTCCAGGCCCTTGGCAATGAAAAAGTCGATGGCATTCCGGAGCCAAAGCCGATTGGTCGGCTGGGGCAGGGGGGCCTTCTCTGGTGCCACGAAAGACCAATGCGCTTCATAGACCGCGCCCTCGGTGACCCATTGTTTTAATTTGGCGACCGTCGCTTCGTCAAGGGCAGGCCCCATTTCCGGCGGGGGCATGCGGTCGTCGGGGTCATGAGAAAGGATGCGTTCGAAAAGGAGTCCCTGACTCGGGTCCCCCGCCACAATGGCGGGCGCGCCATTCTCTGGCGCATGGGTTGCCCCTTCGAAGGTGTCCAGGCGGAGCCCCGCCTGCCGCGCTGCCTCATCGGGCCCGTGGCAGGCAAAACACTGATTGGACAATATCGGGCGAATATCACGGCCAAAAGAAAGGGGCTCTGCCGGGGCCAGGGTGGCCAGGGCGAGACACGTTACCGGAATCGTAAGACGACTTAAAAAAGACATGGGGGTACAACCTTGCATCATGCGGCCCGGGAAGGGCTGCGCCATGGGATCAGAGTACACAAGGATGTATATAAAAGTAAACGTCGTGATGTGGGCAATTTCTTGCAATTCCGCCGGAATTCCGTAGAATAGGTTACCCACACTCGTGCGACGTTGTTGGGAGTGGGAAGTACTTTTGCGGCAGACACAGGGGAGTTTTGAAATGAAGAAAAAGTTTGGTGCCATAGTTGGCGCAACGTTCGTTATGGGTCTGGTGAGTATTAAAGCGGGAATTCCGTATGTTTCCGCAGCGGAAAAGGGCGTCGCAGCAGTAAACGCGGTGGATGACGAAGCGCGAGTGAATGCCGATATGCTGCTCGACACGTTGTTCAGTCCCATGGCTGATTCCGTTTTGCAAAACGATTCTTCCGGGGCGTCGGTCGTTTCCTTCGATGCACAGAGCGAAGCGGGAGCGTCCGTGACGATGGAGCCCGATGGGACCTTTACCTACGATCCCCGTTCGGTAGGGGCATTCCAAGCGCTCACCTATTGGGACCGGGCCAGCGATTCGTTTAGTTACATCATTGCTGTGGGCGAGCAGATGGCGACTGCAGAGGTCGCGGTGGAAGTCTATGGTCCCGAACAGGATTTCGAAGGAGAACCCGGAAACAACCTAACGTTGACCATCCTGGAGCCGGAAGAAAACACCATCTGGATGCTCGGTGAAACGGTCACGCTACGGGCTGAAGCGCGAAGTCCCTCGGGTGCAGTCGTGCCCTGTACGGAACAGTGTCAGTGGACGCTCGCCTTCGGCGATGAAACTCCCACGACCATTACCCCGGACCCATCCGATGGGTCCTTGCTGGTGAGCGGTCTATTGCCGGGAAGCTACACGCTGAGTTACGTAATCGATCCCATTCACCAAATCACCATGCGATCTACCGTTGTCACCATCGACGGAGAAGCGGTGTCCGCCATCGCGGCTGCTCTCTTGAGTAGTTTGGAGTCGGCAGATGCCGACAGCAATGGCGTCCTCTCCCAGGAAGAATCTCAGGCCGTTGTCGTAGGTATGACCGCCGGACAGTTTGCTGCATTGGACGAGAACGGTGATGGTTCCTTGAGTGAATCAGAACTGACAGCCCAAGCTCCGACGGGCGAAGGCGGAATGTCCTCAACTGAATTAGTGTTGGGGAACGCGACTAGGATTGGTGGGCATGAGGATGAAACGTTACGAAGCCTTATTACCGACAACGAAGGAAATCTTTACATTACCGGCGGATTTAATGAAACGGTCGACTTTGATCCCGGCCCCGGTGTTACTCAATTCGGTAGTGCAGGGTCCTTTGATGTTTACGTCTGTAAGTTTGATGGGGCGGGAGTGCTCCAGTGGGTTGTCACGTTTGGTGGTGACGAACATGATGAGGGACGAGACATCGCGGTAGATGCCGAAGGAAATGTGTATGTCTCGGGTGCATTTGGGGGAATCGTAGATTTTGACTCGAGTTCTGCGACTCAGAGTATTGCAAGCGCAGGGCGTAGTGATGCCTTCGTTATTAAATTAGACGCTCTCGGTGGCCTTGATTGGGTTAGAACGATGGGAGGTGTTTCAGTTGACTGGTCGTTTGGAATTGCTGTAGACAACGAGGGCAATGTGTTGACGATTGGCGATTTTAGTGACACGGTTGATTTCGATCCCGGTCCGAAAACATTTTTCCTGAACAGTATGGGCGAAGATGACATTTTTGTAACTAAGCTGAATTCCTCAGGTTCGTTTCTATGGGCACGGGCAATCGGTGGGGAGGGCCTCAGTATGGGGTCGCGTATCACCACGGATTATGCAGATAACATTTTTGCGGTGGGTACTTTTTCGAACACGGTTGATTTTGATCCCGGTCCTGGCGTGTTTGAAATAACGAGCGCCGGTTCCTCGGATATTTTCGTTCAAAAGCTCTCCCCAACGGGAGAATTTGAGTGGGTTCGCTCGTTTGGTTCCATGAATGACGACCTCGGAGCCGCTATCACGGTAGACGACGCGGGAAACGCTTATTTTACCGGGAGTTTTAGTGGGACCGTTGATTTTGCGCCAGGGGAGGAGGTTTACGAAATGTCATCCCCATTTGGCCGCAATGCATTTGTCGCCAAATTGTCGTTGTCTGGAGAATTTCAATGGGCTCGTGCTACCCAAGGTAGAGGGAACAATGCAGGTCTCGCCATAACACATGATGCTTCGGGAGCCATCTATACCGCTGGAGCGTTCTCGAAAGACTGTGATTTTGACCCTCTTAGCGAAGAGTACATTCTTAACGGCGTCGGCGCTTCCGATGCGTTTGTTTGGAAGTTGGACCATTCAGGATCGTTTGTCTGGGCGGGAGCGATTGGCGGGATCGAAAACGATGTTAGCTATGGGGTGGCTTGTGCGGACGAAAACAACGTCTATGCGGCCGGGTACTTCGGGGGTGTAGCAGATATTAGCCCTGGTGAAAACACAGTGAATATGGCGAGCGTAGGTTCTTCGGACGTTTTTCTGGTTAATTTGGAACGGCAGTTCCGCCCCATGGCAATTGATGACCGGGGAGTAACTGCTGCAAACATTATTCTGGAGTCCCTGACCAGCCCTCCATCAAACAGCGTTCTGACCAACGATTTGGACCAGAATACTAGAAACTCGTTAAGCGTGATATCGGTTGACTCGGAAAGTGAATGGGGTGCCCAAATAGAGATGGAGCCGGATGGCACGTTCACGTATAATCCGACTGCGGTTGCATTTCTTCAGTTGTTGACAGGAACTGATTCCGTGATTGACCGATTCAGTTATACTATCAGCGATGGCACAGATTCGGGTACGGGAGAAGTGATTATCGAAGTGACTGCTGCTATTTCTGTGGAAGGTGAAGGCGAAGGCGAAGGTGAAGGTGAAGGTGAAGGTGAAGGTGAAGGTGAAGGTGAAGGTGAAGGTGAAGGTGAAGGCGAAGGCGAAGGCGAAGGCGAAGGCGAAGGCGAAGGCGAAGGCGAAGGCGAAGGCGAAGGCGAAGGCGAAGGCGAAGGCGAAGGCGAAGGCGAAGGCGAAGGCGAAGGGTGCGCCCTTTCACTCGAAGGCTTGACCACGCGCTTGGGGGATATATTCCTGTTGGGACTTACCATGGTCACAATGGTCGTGGCACGACGTTTAGGCGACACGCGAGGTGCGTAGTTTTTCCATGAAACGATAGCGTCTTGTTCCACGGTGTTCCGTGGCCGGGTTCGGGTACAATTCCTTGGGTATGGGCTGTGGGATCGGCCCAACATACAGATGCGCCGCAGTCGATAGGGAGCGCCGGAGATTGTTCGAGTACGAGTACTATAGGCATTGGCACCGATGGAAACCGGTAGACTCCGTGGGTGAGGACGCCGCCCATTCCCGCCACGAGGCCCGCGATCCCTATGCGGTTTTAGCTATGGCCCCATGCATGGGTAGCCGCAAGTACATAGCGTCGATAAAGTTTCAGGGTGCGCAGATTGTGTTAACGATGTTGGATGACAACTATCGAGACTACCTGACGTGCCGGTTTGAAGTGCGGGACAACGGAAAGATATTTCTGAGTGCCGCGACCCACCGCGCCTATCGGGGCAAATGCGATTCGATTGCGATAACCGAGGATTACACCTTTCGGGAAGAAGGCACCGTTCTCTTCGAAAAGCGTCATTTCCAGGACGGTGTGCTGGCGTTGCGCACCGGAAAGATGGACGTTATCTGGAACTGGGAAAACTATCCCTCCTTCGGGGACTACGACACCCTGCTGGAGATTCGGTGGGTATGCAACTTGGGAGAGATTTGAGGGGGAGATGATGTCCGGAGGTACTTATCCTTGGCGCTGCGTCCATTCCGACAAGCGGCCAAGAAAGTAGTCAGTCGACCAAGCTTCCACGGCATCCTGCTCCGCCTCAGAGACGAAGGTCAGCACGTCTCTCGAAACCTCCTTCATGTCTAAGTCTTGTATTTGTTGGGCGAGGTGTTCCGCGACCCAGCCTGTGTCAACCACGAGATCGCTACCCGACCACGGGCCACCTTGGTCCAGTGCCGAGGAAAGAAACCGATAGTTTATTGGCGTACCGTGGTTTGCGTACCAGAGGAAATCGTACCAGTCTCTTCCTTTGATGTAAGAACGGCATAGCAGGGCATGCATTTTACCGGCGAAGAGACTGGGAAGGTCTTGCACGGCAACCGAGGTCGAGAGTGGAAACGTTATATGCTTGATTTCAAAGTCGCTACCCTCCGGTGGATTCGTGTCAACCTCAAGTTTAATTCGGATTTGTATTACGGGACCTGTCTTCGGTGCATATTGGAGCGTAAGGACTTTGCCGAGGGAATCCTCCTTGAGGAATACCTTTTTTACGGCTGTTCTAAAATCGCTCTTGTCCTTGATACTAAAATTCAGGCCGTAGGCCTCCACTTCATTCTCGATCTGATTTGCATAATCGGTCCAGTTGAATTGGGGATTGGGCTCGCGAAGAATGAAATCCAGATTCTCCGAAAACCTATCCAACCCATGAAAGATTCGCAGGCAAGTGCCCCCTTGGAAGAGCGCGTGCTTGAAAAAGTCGCCCCGTCCCAACGCAGCCAGAATTACCTCTTGGACAATCTCGCGAAGAGCCTGTTGCTCCGCGATCTGGGTTTCCCAACGCTGCTGATTCAGCCGTTCTTGTATAATGTGGATAGTCATGGATCTAACGTAGCCCGCCAGTCCGCGAGGAAAGCGAGAACACGGCGGTTTCGGTAGTTCGCGACGAGTTCGTCAATTTCTTCTGCCGATACTTCACTCAGATCCTCTGGCTCAATACGCAGGCTGCCTGCGGCGTCGTGGATGGTCGTCCAACTTGGCTGTCGGACGTAGTAGTAGTCCGCAAGCGCCTTGGCTGGTGTTGCCATGAACGCGATGCCGTGCTCGCCGTGGTCTAAGCGCTCCACGCCGGTGTAAAAGATGCGCTGCGGTACCCGTTCATACGAGAATACGCCGAAGGGTGTACGAAACTTTTTGGCGCTTCCCAGGTTTGTGTTGGTGCACACCCGAACGGACTCGGGAATCCACCCGTGGTAGCTAAGTGCAGACTCCATGCTCACATAACTGGGTCCATGCACGCGCTGCGCAAGGGCATAGACATTGATAGGATATCGGCGATAGGGTCGGGCCAGACAGTAGAGCCCCCTACGAACGCCTTGAATCTCCTTGCTCGCCAGCGCCCGCTTTACTTTTGCGTGCCGGCTGTCGTCTGTGCCAGGAAAGGTGAGAGCTACGTCGGTACTCGTAAATATGCCCGTCGGCACATCGAGAAATTTTTCCGTGATGATATTCATGGCATTATTTTGCCATAAACTGTCACAAAATGACAGTTTCTGTAAAATTAAATAGGAGTACAATCAAAATCATGGCCAAACACCGCATCTATACCACAAGCGTCGCAAGCGTCTATCCCCATTACATCACGAAGGCCGAGAAGAAGGGACGAACGAAAGAAGAAGTCGATGAAATCATTCGTTGGCTGACTGGCTATAGCCAACAAGCGCTGGATTCTCTGCTGGAAAACAATACGGACTTTGAGACCTTCTTTGCCGAAGCACCCAAAATGAATCCCGCGCGGACCCAGATCACCGGTAAAATTTGTGGCGTTCAGATCGAAGACATAGAAGAAACGACCATGCGGGAAATTCGCTACCTGGACAAGCTGATCGACGAGCTGGCCAAGGGAAAGGCCATGGAGAAGATTCTGCGGGCGTAGGGTTGTGGAGCGGGAGACGAGCGCGTCGCCAAGGCGGAAAACAATGGTCTCATGCAGTGTAAGAAAAACCGATGGTCGTGCCGCGCGATCTTCGCCATACGAGTCTAGACGAGTTTGGTGAAGTTCGTGCGCATGGACCTTATCCGTCGTGAGAACGCTCGAGGTACGTCTCCTGGCGATAACCGCAGCGACCTCATGGTATGGGAAGTACAACCGATGGCCTCCAATCTTTGAATGTATTCCCGGCGAAGTGGTGACTGGCCACCAACGTCTTCGGAGCTCAACCGCCATCGTGCACGCTCCACACGCACGAACCCGTCAGGACTCGTTGAAACTCGCCTTTTGGGGATCGCGCGGCACAACCACGCGATTCTCGCTTATTGCACATTCCCACGCTCCGCGTCGTAAACGTTGAATCGCTGCCCAAGCGTTAAATTCGCCCTTCGTATGTGCCATAGTACGACGAGCCCATTCTAACCCAGGAGTAAGCGAAACCCATGCGCACGCGATACGTTGCACTTATGTTGACCCTCGTCACTATGGCGAGTCTTTCCGCCGCCCACGCCGAACGGCCCAACATCCTCTTCGCCATTGCCGACGACGCCTCCTTTCCCCACATGGGGGCCTACGGGACCGACTGGGTCAACACGCCCGCCTTCGACCGGGTGGCCGAGGAGGGCATCCTTTTCACGCGGGCCTATACGCCCAACGCCAAGTGTGCCCCGTCCCGCTCCTGCATTATCACCGGACGCAATCCTTGGCAGCTCGAGAGTGCGGTGAACCACGTAGCGCCCTTCCCGGAGCAGTTCCTCTCCTATGTGGAGGCCCTCGCCGCGAATGGCTATGCCGTCGCCTCCACCGGAAAAGGATGGGGTCCGGGTGACGCGGGTATGCGCAATGGGAAGAAGCGCCAACTGGTGGGGACGCCCTTCAATCAGAAAAAGCTCGACCCGCCCACTTCGGGCATCAGCCGAATCGACTACGCCGGAAATTTCACGGAATTTCTCGACACCAATGCAGCAGGCGCGCCCTGGTGTTTCTGGTACGGAGGCTACGAGCCCCACCGGCGCTATGAATACGGCTCGGGCGTGAAGAAAGGCGGAAAGCAGCTCTCGGACATCAAGACCGTGCCTTCCTTTTGGCCCGATGACGACATCATCCGTAACGATATGCTGGACTACGCCTATGAGATCGAATACTTCGACCACCACCTCCAGCGGATGCTCGCCGAGTTGGAAGCCCGGGGGGAGTTGGACAACACCCTCGTTATCGTGACGGCGGACAACGGCATGCCCTTTCCCCGCATCAAGGGCCAGGAATACGAGCTCTCCAACCACCTCCCCCTGGCCATCATGTGGAAGGGGGGCATCGTCGCACCCGGTCGCGTCATCGACGACTTCATCAACTTCATCGACTTTGCACCCACCTTTCTTGAGGTGGCCGGTGTAGCGCCCGAAGCATCCGGCATGGCACCCATGACGGGAAAGAGCCTCCTGCCCCTCTTTGCCTCCAAGGCATCCGGCGTTGTGGATTCCAGTCGCGACCACGTGCTTATTGGCAAAGAGCGCCACGACGTGGGCCGTCCCCACGATGGGGGCTATCCCATTCGCGGTATCGTAAAGGGCGATTTGCTTTACCTCCACAATTTCGAACCGGAGCGGTGGCCCGCGGGCAATCCGGAGACGGGCTACCTCAACTGCGACGGCGGTGCGACGAAGACCCGTATCCTCGACCTGCGCCGTGGGGGAGAGCGGGAGGACTTCTGGCAGTGGTCCTTCGGAAAGCGTCCGGCAGAGGAACTCTACGACGTGGTGGCCGACCCGGGGTGTATGAAAAACCTTGCGGCGTTGCCCGCCTACCAGGAAAAGAAGGCCGCGCTGAAGACCCAGCTATTCGACAGGCTCAAGGCCGAAGGGGACCAACGCATGTTGGGGAATGCCGGCTACTTCGATGGAATCCCCTACGTCGATCCCCGAACGACGGGATTCTACGAGCGCTTCATGGCCGGTGAAAAACTCAAGGCCGGCTGGGTAAACGAGACAGACTTTGAGTCGGGGCCATTGGACTGAAGTTCGCGAGCTTATGGGTGCGGGAGCTGACGGTTTCGGCTGAGTTCCCCTAATTGGAGAAGGGCGATTCCGTTAGCTCGGTGTGCGTTGTGGGTATCCTATTATTCAACAAATTCCCCCACAAGCTTCCCCCGCTTTGCTCCTCCGCTTGAGGGTGGCACCCTCAAGACGTCGCACACGTTGCGAAGTGAATATATTTGGACTGCAGCCGGTAGTATCCTCAGGGAGTCAACAACACACCACGGGAGCAAGCTATGCGCTACAAGATAAAAGAAAAATTCTGGGCATTCGGAAATGACTTTCACATCCTCGACGAGGCAGGCCAACCCGTCTATAAGGTCGACGGAGCGGCATTCTCCTGGGGGGACAAGCTCTCATTTCAGGACCGGACAGGGAAGGAACTCGCCTATATTTCGCAGCGGCTGTTGACCATCATGCCCAAATACTCCATTTACCGGGAGGGCAATCTCTTCGCCGAGGTGAAAAAGGAGTTCACGTGGTTTCGCAAGCAATTCACCCTCGATGTGCCCGGCCCCAATGACTACACCATCGACGGGAGCTTCTGGGAGCACGAGTACACCTTCAAGCGAGGGGGGCGTACCGCAGCGGTGGTGTCCCGCAGTTTCTTTTCCCTCACCGATACCTACGGTGTAGAAATTTCCGACGGCGAAGACCATATCTCGATTCTCGCCACCTGCATCGTCATCGACCAGGTGCTCCACGACGAAAAGGAATAGCGGTGTCTACGGCGCGGTCAGGCAAACCCCATCTTCGGAGCCGGTACAGAACTCATAGCCACCCACATTGAAGATCTGAATCATCCGAAGCATCTCGGTGAGATTGAAGGTCCAGTCCTGGGGGCTGTAATCGCCCTGATGGGCGTCACAGGATTCATCACTGCCATTGGGAAGGAATCCATCTTCGGTGCCGTTCATACAGCCAAAGCGGTCGCTGTTGAAGAGCTGGATGACGCGGAGCAACTCGGAGAGGGAGAGGGCATGATCTTCGTTGGTGTCCGCATGATGAAATTCCGCCTCGCCTTCCCCTTCGCCCTCACCACCCACCACGCTGTCGGGGTCGGCGGGGTCCGATCCGGCGAGCACTTCGTCATGGTCAAAATGGGTGTCGCCGTCCCGGTCCAAGGCTATCCGCGTTCCCGTGCCTTCCGGTACGATGGTAAAGACAATGGCCGTGTCCGCATCAACGGCTTCGAGCAGGGCGCTTGTGGTAATCACCGTGTCCGCCTCGTCGCGGTCGAAGAGGCCGTTGTCCCGGTAACGGACGCCCCGTAAGACGCCTTCCTGCTGGAAGTGCCCCACCAACTCGATGCGGTTCGACGCAGTGACCAGTCCCGTAAAGGTGTCGAGGTTACTCAGGTCCGTGCTACCCGACTCCAGAAGGGTTTGTTGGCCTACCGCCGCATGGACATCGGCACTCGGTTCCCCTTCGATATCGAGGAAGCTCAGGGAAGGTGGATTGGGGTCCGGCGGGAAGTCCGACCCAGAGAAGGCGAGCATGAGGGCTACCAGATTCGCCAGCTCCTGCGCAGTCGCCGTGTTGAAGGCTTCTTCGGAAAGAAAGCGTTCTATCGTATCGACACTGCCATCATGCAAGAAACCAAAACCGGCCCGGCTGGTGGTGTCCAACATGTTCATACCCACTTTTTCGTGCATGTTGCGAAGTTGGGCCACCTTGATGGAGCGGTTGGTGGAGCCGTCGATGCTTACCAGCATGAGATGCTTTTCGCCGCGGGGACCATCGGGAATGGTTTCCTCCGTGAATCCGTTCAGACGCACGTTGGGCCCGTTGCCACTCGGAAGGGAGTGGCAGCTTACGCAAGAAACCAGTCCGCTGTCGATGCGCCGGTCATGATCGCGATACAGGTTCAGCCCCGCCCGGGCGTTGCCATTGGGGAGGGGAGTACCCGCGGGCACATCCATCGTGTGGGTCGTCGTGTGGCCGGGCAAGGGCAGGGAGGTGGGCAGGCTGTTGTCGAGGTTGCGGAAGGGATTGGGCGGGAAATGAATGGTCTCCAGAAAGTCCTCAAACTCCTGCATCTCTGACGGGGTGAGTTGCACATCATCCCCCTGAAGCCCTTCAAAGGCTGGATTGAAATCTTCCAGGCCGAGGCGGTCCCCCCGCCAGTGGAAGGGCTCCTGACCAATGATGCCCTGGAAGGTCTGGGTACTCATGGGGCCCTTCATGGGGTGATAGGGCTCGAAATCCTCGTTCAACTCCGGGATATTGCCGCCCAGATTGCGGTCGGTCAGGGGCGCAATTTCCCCCGCCGGATCGCCCAGGTCCCACGAGAGCCGGTCCATCCGGCCATCCACGTGGCAGGAAGCACAGGCGATTTGGCCCAGCCCCGAATTCTTGTGGGTGTCGTAGAGGTGCTTCCGTCCCACCTTGATGACCTCAGGGGTGGGGTCGAAGAAGGGGATGCGTGCCGTTTCCGATTCGGTGGCCAAATCGACGACGGATAGAGACCCCTCGAAGCGATTGAGCACGTAAAGCTGGCCCCGCGTTTCGTCGAGGGCAAGCCCGGTCGGACCTTCACCCAGTTCCACCGTATCGTTCAGCCCGGCGCGGTTGCCGTTGGCGTCCACGACGACAAGATTGTTGGAGCCCATGCCCGTGATATAGGCCTTCGTGCCCGCAGCGTTCCACACGATACCACGGGGATCGCCGATAGACCGATTGCGTTGGGCCTGTGCGATGCGTGGGTTCGCGTAGTTGTTGACGTGCGCCCGGTTAAGGTCGGTGTTCACATCGGCGCTCAGGCTTCCGGAGTCGGCCGAAGCGAACTGGACACGGAGAAAGGTCCCGTTGATCACCGGCTCAAAGCGGATCTCGTTGGTGCCATCCGTGCCGACCACGGTGGGGTTTCCCGTCACCGGGTTGACCGCAAGGTCCATGCAAATGTTCATGAGACCATCAATGTAGTCCACCGAGCGACTATCGGCGTCGATCACCGCCACATCGTGATCCGTCAGGGTCCAGCCGACGGGGCGCCCGGAGGCGGCGGCCTGGGGCCCACTGATAAACGTGGTCCAATCGGAACCCGTGTCATCGCGCCAGAAACCGTCGTCGTCCTGCTTTACGATGAGCCCTACTTTCGGCGGGGTGCCGTTGCCGGGATTCTTCGGTGGGAAAAAGCCGCTGCCATTGTTGGGGGGCGGATTTACCACGCCATGGGGGGTGCTCGCATCGTCGACCACGTTGGGGGGGAAGCTGATGGTGCCCGAACCTGCCGCGCCACCGCCGAGGAGGGTACTTCGATTGCCCGACTCAAATATTGCCACATAGACCTTTGTGCCGTCGGGACTGACCGCCATGGCGCGGGGATCTTCGCCCGCAATGGGAAGGGTGCCCAATAGGACGTGGGTGGTGGCGTTAAATACCTGCACCATGTTCACCTGCGAACAGGAGACGAAGGCCTCGCCGTTGGAACCGGCAAAGACCACGTCGGCGGGCTCGTCATCGGTATGGATGAGTGCCGTCACCGTGCCGTTGGTGACATCCACCACGGAAACCGTGTCGGATACATGATTCACCACCCAGGCCTCGGTGTCGGTGCGGAAGCGGACCGATACGGGATCGAGTCCTACGGGAATGGCGTGGCGAAGCACCGGCGTGCCACTGCTGAGATCATAGACCATGACCCGGTTGTCCGGGAGATTGCAGACGGCGAGAAGCTCCCCAGATGGGCTCAGGGAAACCGGGTGGACCGGAGGCGTTTCGAAGTTGACGAAATCTTCCTGGGCATAAGCGGTGGCAAGCGGCATCAACAATGCCACAAGCAACCCGGTAAGCAAACCTCGTCTTTGCGGAAGACACCTTCTATAAGGCATGAACGTTCCCTTCCCGAAGCCGGGCTTCGTGTCGCAAACCGGTCCATCCTGCGGACCGCCAACAACCACCCGCAAATCATCGGGACAGCATAAGGGAAGATCACACTATTTGCAAACTGAGACAGTTTCTTATTTTTTGAGAATGCCCCCACGGCCACTGCTGAGATAAATGCCCTGAAGGTTCATACGCAACTCCTCCGGATTGTCGGAGTAGGCGTAGGCGGTGTCTTCTTTGATGAGGCCACCCTTGATCAGACCGGCCAGACTCATATTGAACGTCTGCATGCCGTCCTCTTTGCCGGCCACGATAGCGTTAGGCAGTTGCTTGATGTTGTTTTCCCGAATAAGGGCGGCGATACCGGGATTGGTAAACATCAACTCAATGGCGGGTACCCGGCCTTTTCCATCGGCAGATGGAATAAGACGCTGGGCGATGCAGGCGCGAATCTGCATGGAAAGCTGAGAGCGTATCTGGTCGTGCATGGTGGAAGGGAACATATCCATGATGCGGTCGATGGTCAGCATGACGTTGGTGGTGTGAAGGGTACTGAAAACGAGGTGTCCCGTTTCCGCCGCGGAGATGGCCGCCTGGAAGGTCTCGGCATCACGCATTTCACCAATCAGGATTACGTCCGGATCTTCACGCATGGCAGCCCGCAGGGCGGAATAGAAATCCTTGGTGTCGATATTGATTTCGCGCTGGGTAATGATGCTCTTCTTATTGGAGTGAAGGAACTCGATGGGATCTTCCAGGGTCACGATATGGAAGCGGTTTCGCTGGTTAATCCAATCGATGATGGAAGCCAGCGTCGTAGACTTACCACTACCCGTTGTGCCCGTGACGAGCACAAGGCCCCGGTGCATATCGGCCACTTCCGTCATGGCAGGGGGGAGGTTCAGCTGTGAGAAGTCGAGAATCTTTCCCTTAACGTGCCGCATCACGATACCGACGGAGCCGCGTTGCATGAGGCAGTTCACGCGAAATCGGCCCAGACCAGCCACCCCATAGGCCAAATCAGCATCGCCCTTCTCTGTAAAGTCTTCGAGTTCTTTTTCCGTCATGATCTCAGACGCCATTTCCAGGGTCTCGGCGGGCGACAGATTCTCGGATTCAATGAAACGGATTTTGCCATCTATGCGCACGGCCGGGGGGCTCCCCACCGTGAGATGTACGTCAGACGCACCGTTCTTAACGGCGTAACTGAGGATCTTATTAAGCGTTGCCATTTCCAGCTCCTGGTCGTGGGCAAAAGGTTGTGCGCCCGGTGAATTCCGGTCACACAAGGCATCATATATGGTTTTACGTTAAACTGTGTTGATGGGCGATGTCAATGGATACGATCGGATAGGTGCCCGGAGACCGGTGAAGTCGGTCCCACAAAATTCCTTGAAACAAGAAGAATTCTACTATACCCTAGTGATCGCAAATTGATCACCTTCAGGGGGTGTTATGAAGCGGTTTTTCTATACAACAATAGCGCTGCTGTCTACACTGGTCGTGGCAGGCGGTATCTATCAACTACAGCGGGACGGGAACACCTCACGGGATGGCGAAGCGACTTCGCCCCTTTCATCCCAGGCGTCGTCCGGCGTAGCAAAACCGATTGAAGCGGAGCCTGCGGTGGTCGTCCAATCGGAAGGGGGTGCCCGGGGCGATGGGGTAATCTGGGGACGCATCGTTTCGGATGATTCCAATTCCGATCCCAAAACCCTGAAGGTGCAGTGCGTACTTCATCAACTCGGGGGGCAACACGTGTTCCCCGAACGCGTGCCAGATGAAAATGGCCGTTTTTCCTGCGAGGCACTTCCCTGGGGGCGTTATACCGTAAAGGCTACTTCCGAAAATGGAGTCGCGTACGAAACCGTTGACCTTTCGTCAACACAAGGAGTCCGCGAAGTATCCCTTACCCTTTCACAAGGCCACCCCTTTGCCGGCGTGGTGATGGCTCGGGGCCGTGTTCCCCTTGAAGGCGCACGGGTTGCGGTCAGCGAGTGGAAGGCCACGGGCAGCAACGCCCAAACGTTCCCGACAGCGGGTTCGGAGTATCTTGTCGGGACGACGGACGCACAGGGAAGCTTTCGGATTGAGGAGGTGCCGAGCGGAATCGCGGAAGCGAAGCGCCAGTACCGATTGCTTGCGACCGCCGATGGCTACCCGGGAACCCCGAGCGCCTACTACCTGCCAGGCACGAAAAATATAGAGATTGTACTGGGGGAGGGAGGCGATGCCTCGGGTGTGGTTGTATGGGATGAATCCGGCGATCCCGTTTCAGGCGTCGCCATCCAAACCCGCGTTGCCGGAACCGTGCTGGAAGTGCTTTCCGATACGCAGGGAGACTTTCAGTTTTCTCAGTTGGCGGCGGGGAGCTATGAAGCCGTTGTGATCGATGCAGAACGGGTTTCGGTGGAGTCGGTCTATCCCTTTGAGGTAGGGGAAGGCCAGGCCAGCCGTGTACCGGATATCCGCATACGAGAAGGGGCACGCATTATTGGCAGGGTAACAGAACACGGTTCTGGAAAGGGGGTTGGGGGTGCAACCCTGCGAGTCACGGCACAAGAAGGTGTGGCCCGTGAACTGCGCGCCCCCCGTGAAGTTGAGAGTGGGAGCGACGGGGGCTATGTGATCACCGGATTACATGGAGGCACCTATCGCGTTCTCGTTTCCGGACCGCCGGGATATTTCATCCGAGAACCCTTTCAAGTGCACGGGCAGCAGACGGTTGCATTGATGGTGGGCCGTGGTTATGAAGGCGTGAACTTTACCCTGAGCAAAGGAATCGTCGTTGCCGGGCGGGTACACGATCCGAAAGGGACACCGATTTCCGGCGCCGAGGTGACCGCGATTGCCGAGACGACAGAAAACATCAGCGTCGCGGAAACGGACGGGGAGGGGGTGTTTTCAGTGACGCTGCCCGTCGATGGCGGACGTATGGAGCTCCATGCCCAAAAGGCGGGATACCTCGGTGAGCCGCTCTTTCTCGATAGTGATGTACTTTCTGACGCGACTGAGATTGAATTGATGCTTTCGCCCGCGTCGACGATTGCCGGTACGGTGGTCGATTCACTCGAGAATCCCCGTGCCGGTGCAACGGTGTCGTTGGCTTCCGTCGAAGAGGAAAAATTGGCAACTATCCGTACGGTGACGACGGAGCGTGATGGCACGTTCTTGTACGATTTCTTGGAGGCCGGAGACTACGCTCTGCAATCGGGTTTATTCGACCGGTCCGTCGAGGGCGCATTGGAGGGGCCCGGGGTGCTTCAGATTACGTTGGCGGAGGGAGAGTCGAAACAAGGACTTCGCCTGGTCCTGGGTGAAGATGGCGAAACTATTTCAGGACGGGTTACCGACCAAGCCGGTAAGCCCTTCCAGTATGCCGCTATCTCCGCCTGGGCCCGGGCGGGAATGCCCAGGGTGGGATACGCGCACTCGGACGAGGGAGGCTTCTACTCCGTTCCCGGCCTTCCTGCGGGAGAGTACATTATGGCGGCCCAGGCACCCAGGGTTAGTGCAGACCGGAAAAGGGGCGTGGCCGCCGGGAGCACGGGCGTCGATTTTGTTATGGTCGAGCCGGGAGTTATTGCCGGCCAGGTCCTGGATGCGTCGACCCGAGCTCCCGTGACCACCTTCTCCTTTGCCGTCCGGCATGCCGATGAGCCAAGGGTCGTTCACCATCTCAAGTTTCGGCAGGTGCAGGACCCGGAGGGCCGGTTCCGGGTCGAAGAGGCAGGCGTGGGAGAGAATACGATTTTTTTTCGCGCACCAGACCACATGGATGCGGATTTTACGGTGACGCAGGTGCTATCCGGGCAGACCACGGCCGAGCAAATATTCACGTTGGAGCCCGGACTCACAATCCAAGGGACCGTATCGTCTCCTGATGGGGAGGCATTGGCGGGGGTGCGTGTGCTGGCAGAAGTGGGCACCTCGCCTTTTTACAAAGTCTCGGATGCCCGAGCGGTGACCGACCGGAACGGTCACTTTGTGATTCGTAAATTGGAGGATGCGACATATACCGTCGTGGCTATTCATCCCGAGTTCACCAGTGCGAAGGTTCAGGCCCATCCGTCTTCTGACAGGTCAGTGAATATCGTGCTGGGCAATGGGGGAGTCGTGGAGGGCTCTGTCAGCGTGGCGGGTGTGCCGAAAGCCGACGCATCGGTTTCAGTGACATCAGGGGACCAGGTGAATAAATCGACCCGTACGGATGCTCGGGGTGAATTCCGACTGGCGGGTGTGCTCCCCGGAACTGCGTTGGTTCGCGTACAAACAGGTGTACATTCATCGCCCGAGTATAGAAAACAAGAACGGAACGTTGAGGTGCGCGAGGGACAGTCCACGGAAGTACATGTCGATTTTTCCGAAGCGAACGCCTATTTGCAGGGAACCGTATACGGATTAGACAGCAACCCGGTTGCCGCAGATGTCGTTCTGAGAGTCCATACGGAAGACGGCATGGAGCGGAAGGGGCAAGCCTGCGGTGAAGATGGTTTCTTCTTTTTTGACAAGGTGCCAACCGGGGAGGGGGAACTCACCGTGTCGTTTGCGGGCCTGATTCAACGGCGGGTAACGGTAAGCATCCCGGAAGGGGCACAAGTGACCCAGGATATTTTCCTGGATAGCGGTTATTCTATTCGGTGCAACGTGCAGGCTCCATCGGAACCCTTTGATCAAATTCGGCTGATGGCGGTTCCAGGTGAGCACTTTCTATCCCGGGCCGATTCTGATATCCTGAACGCCTTGCTTACGGCGGCGATTTCTATGAGTGATTCGTATACAGGCGGATCGGTGGTGCTTTCCGGTATGGTGCCGGGGGACTATACGGTCGTCGCGTGGGTAAATACCACGGCATATCGCGAGGCACAAGACCCCGCAGAGCGCGCGCGCTTGAAGTTGGAGCGCCCCATTCGTGTCGTGCCGGTGGTGCTGAGTGGCGATAACGCAAATCCTGAGATACAAATCGAATTTTAGGGGGCCCGATGCGGGCACTGGTGAACAGAATGACAGCGAGAGCGGCCACTAGTCTTCAATGTTTCGTCGGACGATGTCGCGCCGTTAGCGGGCGTGGGTTTAGTCTTCTGCTGATTGTTCTAATCAGCATGACGGGATACGCAGAAGACACGGCAGAGCACGATGAATCCATGGTGTTGTACGAAGTCCTTGTCGCCGAACACGAAAAGGCGCTCAAGCGTCTGAAAAATCTGCGTTTCGAATATACACGGAAGATGCGCGAGTTTCGAAGGATCGAGGACAAAGCCCTCCGGGTGCTTACGACGGTGACGGGCGTGGAGGAGAGCCGGGGAGGTCAACTGTTTTGTGACGTGAAATTTGACCATGAGTTTCCCGACGGGAACCCGAGGGGATTTGAGGAGGCCTGGGCAAGGCGACTGGTTGTCAACGAGCACCAGATCGCCAGTTGGAATGTGGGCAGTCACGAGGCAGACCTCTGGGAGTTGCCGGTTTCGCACGAGGCCGCGCGCTTAGTGGAGCGGCAGTTCCTGACGCTGCGATGTCCCTTGTTGATTAAGGCCTACGGTGATGACAACATGACACTTTCGGAGTTCAAGAACTATCTGAAACGCCATCCTAACTGGCGTGTGACGGTGGAGGTCCGGGAGGAAGGCGATGATGTGTTGTATGTGGTCACTCAATTCCCGAATGAAGGGCAGAAGACGCCCTATAAGCGGTTGCTCCTTTCTAGCCGTCAGGGCTTCATCGTGCGTGAGATTGCCCATTTTACGGAAGGCGGAGCGGTCTATCAGAAGACGGAGGTAACCGCAAAGGAAATCGCGCCCGACATCTGGTTCCCCATGAGCTATGAAACGGTAGGCTATGCGACCGAGGGCGAAGGCGGTGAGACGGACCCCGTAAACGTAGACTATCGTTCGGGCTGTGAAGTCCACGTTGTCACGCTGGATAACGATGCGCCCGAACATGGTTTCGGGCTTGGTGCGCTGAGGATTAACGATGGACAAAGCTTCAACGTTCACAGAAGCACCGGGAAAAAAGAGCATCAGAAATTTTTTCAGGGGGAGTTGTTGCCCCCGGACGTATACCGTGAATTTGCTGGAATAGTGGCGAAACCATAATCCAATCGCGTTTCGTTATTTTGCCTTTTATCAACCATGAGGAGATCTGAAAATGCTTCGGAATTTCGCCTGCTTTGGTGGTATATCATTCCTGGTGATTACTCTGGCCCTATCGCCCCTGCTCCTGTTGACGCCTCCGGCATCGGCAAGTGGGGCCCCCTGCTACAATGTTGGGTCCCGCGATCCCGTAGTGTCGACCGTATATTGCCATACGCAATGTGACTATAGCACCTATTGCCGCTATAGCTACGAGACCGTAACCTATGCCTACACCGTGTGTGACACGGGTGGTTCCGGTGTCGGACAGCAATGTGAGACCGTAGAAAAGATAGTGGAGGAGCGTACCCGCTGTATGAAAGACGCCACGAAAGAGTGTGACTCGCCCCCTTGGCCGGGAGGATGTGTTTCGGGAGGTTGCGCGGGAAACAGCAACGAATATCAGTGTAAAGTCGACCCGAATCGCGCCACGCTCGTACTCAAGGAAGATGTGCTAATTCCCTATGAGTACTTTGAGAGCTGTGATTAATCGGTTCTGGAAACGCTTACGTCGCTGCGCGCGTGCCCTACCTGTGGGCAGGTGGACTACGTCGGCACGCGCCCCACGAAAAGGATTCCTCGGGGGCGCAGCGTCTGTCGTGTTGTGCCTGGCTATCGCCGCACCTGCATTTCCGGCATGTGCCACGCCGGAGACCATCAACCTGTCCGCCGATGCGCAGGCGCATACCGTAGATTTGGGCGAGGTGCGCCGAGGGATGCAGCTGGAACGCCGCGTACCCTTGCGCAATTCCCTCGCCTTTCCGGCTACTATACGCGATGTGCAATCGTCCTGCTCGTGCACCGTCGCCAAGGATATTGAGGGTGCCACCCTGAAACCAGGTGAGCTTCTTCCGCTGCCCCTTAGCATTGATCTCGCGAACAAAACGGGCGAATTTCGTCAATCCGTTCATCTGACATTTGCTCCCCCCCTGGGCGAACTGGCGCTAACGGTGCGGGGAACCGTGGTGGAAGAGTATCCCGCCGAGCTGCGCTTCGAAGATTTGCGCGCTGCGGAAACGAGACGTGAGCGCTTTCTGTTGCGGACGTGGCCCGGACAGCCCCCCGTGCGCGTCTTAAAGGCGGAACATGCTATGTCGGGTGTGGTGGTCTCCATCGAGGAAGTCGATGTACAGACCGTGGCCGTGGAAGTGAAGGTCACGGCGGGGGCGCGGGGGGATACGCTGGAGGGAACCATCTCTCTGAACACGAACGACTCGGAAGTGCCCAATAAAGTCATAAGGGTCTACGCATCGGTCCTGGACAGTCTGGTGCCTTCGCGGGAAAAGCTGGTCTTTGGTGCGGTAAAGCCCGGCACGAGCGAGACCCTGAGTATGACGGTGACAACCCCTTATGCTGAAGCGACTCCGGTGTTTCAGCTTGCGCAAAAGAATGCGGATCAGTTTGCGGTCGTCCTCAAACCGGAGCCCGGGAAATGTACGCTTACTGCCACGGTACGTGCGAAGGACGACAACACGGGCATCCTGCGCGATGTCATCGAGCTGGTCAGTGCCGACGGGTACCGACTGGAGATTCCGGCGTTTGCCTTAGTGCGCTAAGTCGCACCATACCCCAATCAGGTTTTCGCCTGGATGGCCTTTACACCATCGATAAGGGCGGCGATCTCCGATTCCGGCAGTAGTAACATGGTCTGCTGAATCCACAGCCCCTCTTCGCGGCACAGGGCTTCCGTCGCAGGGCAGCTACAGGCAGCGTAATCATGGCGACCCTGAAACTTCTGAAACACCGGCTGCTCATAGAGAGGGATCGGATATCCAGCCCCGATGGGGAGGTCCGCGGCTTCAGCTTGTTTCAAGAAGGCCTCCCGTGACATTCCGAATGCCGCCCCATCAAAGCGCATGCAATAGAGGTGATAGGAGCGACGGGTCATTTCCGACGGCGTCGGCTGAGGCGTGATGCCCGGGATAGCGCCCAATCCGGCGTCCAGTTGAGCGGCCCGGGACTCGCGGGTGGCCAACTGCTCGGGATATCGTTCCAACTGGGCAAGGAGGAGGGCTGCACCAAATTCGGTGAGTCGGGCATTGGTACCCAGATTGATGTGATGATACCAGGCCGCCCCTTCTTCCCGTCCACAATTCACAATGCTGCGACATCGCGCGGCCAGCGCCTCGTCATTGGAGACGATGATTCCGCCTTCACCGGCAGTCAGATTCTTTGACTCCTGGAAGCTGAAGACCCCACAGCACCCGATGGTTCCCGCACCGCGCTCCTTCGATGCACTGCCCCATGCGTGACAAGCGTCCTCAATAAGATGCAGTCCGTGGGCATCCGACAGCGATTTGAAGGCATCAATATGGGCCATGGAACCCCCGAAATGTACGGGCATAATGGCTTTCGTGCGGGGGGTGATGGCGGCTTCGACCGCGGCGGGAGCCATGCACCAGCTTTCGTCTACATCGGCAAAGACCGGCGTGGCCCCGACCCGAAGGACGGCGGTTGCCGTCGCGATGAAGGTGTAGGGCGGCACGATGACTTCGTCCCCCGGACCGATTTCTAATGCCTCGAGTACGATTTCGAGGGCCGTCGTACCGCTGGTGCAGGCAACGCCATGGGCTGCACCCTGAAAGGCCGCATAGGCCACCTCAAAGGCACGGGTTTCTTCGCCGTTAAACCATTGTCGGTTTTCCAGGACACGGGTCAGGGCGTCACGTTCGCGGTCGTCATACACAGGCCAGGATACGTCAAAAGGCATGGAAGGGGATTCCTGTCGGGAAATGGTGTTAAAAGTGCGAATTATATACTTCGAGTGAACAAGTCTAGGCAGATTGCCCCCGCTGTGCTAGACTAAATCATTGGTTGACACCAGTGCAAGCGGATCCGGGTTCCGAAGGTGTCGTGGTGATTGGATGGTACGTGGAGGTAGTAACTAAGGATTGGGTCAGGGAATCAGGTTACGAATCGAAGGAGGTAGTGTGTATGCAGACGATTGGAGATGTCATTAAACCACGGGATATCTATTGGGTCAGCGCTGATGACTCGATACGACAGACCGTTCGCGACATCTGCGAGCGGAAGACCGGGGCGGTGGCTGTGAAAGAAGGCGAAGATGTGGTGGGGGTCTTTTCAGAGCGAGATCTCATGCATCGCGTCGTAAACGCCGGAATCGACATGGATAGCACGACGGTGAAGGAGGTAATGAGTTCGGAGCCCTATTCCGTTTCGATGGAAGACGAAATTCGCTATGCGAAGGCTGTAATGTTCAAGTTCAATGTGCGGCATCTGGTGGTGGTGGGCAAGGGAGAAGTCTTCAAAGGGCTGGTCTCCATGCGCGACCTTATAGAAGCCGATATGGCGGAATCATCCGAGATGATCGAGAAACTAAACGATGGCTACTACGAGTCGGCCTATCGTAGTCGCTGGCGCATGTCGTCTAACCGCGTCATCGAAGAGCGCTATCAGCCACAACAATAACCTTGGCGATGTCATGTTTCGCCCCCTGACTGGCACGAGCTGGTCAGGGGGTTTCTGTGTTGTTGTGCCCCCGCGGACAATTTTTTGTGCCCGGTGGTTGCATACACCCGTGCCAACGGGCGATACTATATGGCCCAATATGAGTATTTCAGCTTCTTCCCAGTACCGGGTCTTGAGTCCGGTCTGCGTTAGATAGCCTTGTCCATCGCTCGGGGTATGCATGCCGTCGCGATGGTATAGCGGACGCGATAACATAAATTAACCCTACCCCAACCGGGTAGTCGGGAGAATGATAGATGGCCCAGATGCAACCCGGCGATTTTGCCTATTTTGAAGGGGGCATAGTCCCTACGGAAGAGGCACGTCTGAGTGTCATGACCCACGCCTTCAACTACGGCACCGCGCTGTTTGAAGGTATTCGCGGGTACTACAACGCCGAAGAAGAAAATGTCTTCATTTTCAGACTCCCCGAGCATATTGATCGTTTCGTGCGCAATTTCAGCATCCTCTGCATGGAGATCCCCGAAAGCCGCGATCGCATCGAAGAAATCTGCCTGGAGGTCGCGCAAAAAAGTGCCCTTCGCGAAGATATTTATCTTCGCCCTATTTGCTACAAAGACCAACTCAGTCTTGGGCCTGCCGTGTTTGGTGTCTCCAGTGCGATGTGCTGCTACGTGATTAAGTTGGGGGACTATGTCGATACCTCCGCAGGGCTCGATGTGGCCGTATCTTCCTGGCGGCGTCTTTCCGACAACGCCATTCCAACCCGCGCCAAGACAACCGGCAGCTATATCAATTCCTCCCTGGCCGCCACGGAAGCCAAGCGCTCCGGATTTCACGAGGCCATTTTCCTGCGGGAAGACGGCACGGTGGCGGAAGGCAGCGCCATGAATCTTTTTATCATTCAAGGGAACCAATTGATTACGCCGCCGCCGAATGCGGACATCCTGGTCGGCATTACCCGTAACACCATTATGCAGCTCGCCGAAGAGCAGTTTGGCATGAAGATCGTCGAGCGTCCCGTAGCGCGAACGGAACTCTATATCAGCGATGAAGCCTTCTTTTGTGGGACGGGTGCCCAGGTGGCCCCGATTCGTTCGGTGGATCGCCGTAATATTGGCGACGGGACCCCGGGAGAGAAGACGAAGGCCTTGCAGGACTATTACTTTGAAGTCGTCCAGGGCAAGGTCCCGGAATATCGCCATTGGTGTACACCAGTCTTCAGCTGATCAGATCTTGGAGATAGATAGAAATTGAGGCGTCCGGCCACGTTCGGGCGCCTTTTTTGTCGACGCTAATAGAGGTCCGCCGTATAGATGGGGCCCATAGCCCCATAGGCACGTCGGGCCGCCAGGGTACGAGCCACCTCATCGGCACTCAAGGGCTGAAGCTCACCGAGCAGGTGGGCGGCAAAGAGCGTCTGGGCAGCATGCTCCAGTTTCTCCAGTTTGAAGTAGGCTTCGTCCACGGTCTTGCCCACCGTAACGGAGCCGTGGCGATCCAGCATGGCGGCATCACAAGAGCGAATTAAGGGACGAATGACCTCGTTACCTTCCGGGGTGCCGGGTGTTGCATAGGCACTGGTGGGAATGCCGCCGAAGGCCGCCACCACCTCCGGGAGAACCCCCTCGCTGAGGGAACGCCCTGCGAGGGTGAAAGCAATCGCGTGGGGTGGGTGCGCGTGGACGACCGAATTCACATCGGGCCGCTCTTCATAACAGGCGAGGTGGGTAGGCAGTTCCGACGTGACCTTTCCGCTGCCCGAAACTTTTTCGCCCGAAGCATCCGCGATAATGAGGTCCTCTGGCTGCATAAAGCCTTTCGAGACATTACTGGGCGTACAAAGAATCGTACCATCTTCCAAACGCACGCTGAGGTTACCGTCCGATGCCGCGACCAGATTGCGGGCGTACATGCGGCGCCCAATTTCGCAGATTCGTTCCCGGAGTTCCGCGTTGTCTTTCATGAATTTGATTCCTCGTGTAGCCGGGAGAGTACGTCGGGCGCTCGGAACCAAAGCCACCAGGCGTGTTCCAGCACGGCGCTCAGCCGGTCGTAGGTAATGACTTCGGCGGGGGCAAAGACTTCTAGCCAGCCATTGCGCTGCTGGCCGCTATCACATCCGCTCAGATAGACAAACTGTAATGCGGGATTGATGTCCATGGACGCCAAATCGGATGGCGCTAACCAACCGTCCGGCAGCATGAGTCCCTTGGTGGTACCATGGGTCCCCATGTAGATGAATTCGGCCTCCGCGACCGCGCGGCGGACTGAATCCCGATCAAACTTCTGGATGACCACACTGCCATCGCCCCACAACGTTGTTCCTCTTCGTGTGAGGGGGTAAAAGGCCAATTGGAAAAACCACCGCGGAAAGGCGTCGTTGTCCTCAAAAAGCACGTGCACCGCGCCGCTCGTGTTGGATGCCGGGGCGAGCATCTCACCATGACGGGCCACCGGGATCAGGGCCAATAATGTGCCGTAGCCGACGAGAAGGATGGCGGAACTACCTTTCCAGAGCGCAGGCCGATTGCTGAGCCGCGGAAGCAGCGGCATATCACGCTGTGAACCGGCCAGTCCCAGGCCCAGGCCGAAAACCCAGAAAACCGCCCAGGCGAGGTAGAGTTTTCTCAGGGAGCCAAGCGTATATCGCTCCACCTGAAAATCTTCATAAATACCCCGGTGATGTATCAATAAATAGGAGAGGGCAATGGCGGTGACGAGAAAGAGGGCTGTCAGGATTACGAATACAGCAAACAGAGCCGCCGCCTGTCGAAAGTGGTGACGTGAGAACGGATCGTTGCGCCATTGGGGCACCAGGAGCACGATTGGCTGGAGCCCGAGGTAAAAGGCCGTTGCCCGTAACCGTAATTGCCAGGATGTGGAACTGTTGCTCATGGTGGGGGATTACATCGTGCAGTGCATAAGGCCGAGGGGGTGCCCCCCGCGCCAAGGCAACGAGAGCAATAGAAACATTTGGTGTGATAATGACATACGGGATACTAGCAGAAACGAATCCGACGACGCGAGGCGTGGTGCCCACACGAAACAGGCAGAGGAGCCTGTTTGAAATGTATTCATGTTTAGTGTAAAACAAGAGAAAGGTGAGGTGGGCGTGACCAGTCTTCCAGCGTCCTCCGTGTTATGGTACGCATTGTCGGATGGGGCGGGGTCTCTCCTCGGGGAAAGATTCTCATTCAGGGCAAGTGTACTGCGGTGTGAGCAAAGGAGCAGTGTATAGTGTCCGAAGAAGAAAATCGTGCATCCGACGAGATGCGCCTGTGTGCAAGTTGCCGTATGCAGGTCAGCGTGTGGGCCACCAAGTGTCACTATTGCGGGGAAGAGTTGGGGCGTCCGCGCAGGGAAGAGACCAAACTTACCCTGAAGGACCTGGGTGGCGGACAGCAGACGTCCTATACCCCCTCCGGTAATGTGACCGGCGCTTTAGAGTCTTTTCGCGTTGAAGAGGTCGCTGCGGAGGCATCCCGCGCGCAAAGTCGACCCCGAGGATTGTTTGCCCGCCTCTTTGGCAAGGCCGCGCCGCTCGCGGAGCCAGGCAAGACAGGCGGGGGGGAACTGGCAGAACTGGATGAGTACAGCGAAAATCTGGCCGCATCCATTCTGGACGATATGCCCTCCAGCGCATCGACAGGGCGTTCCCAGTCGCGTTCAGGGGGAGGACTGCCCCCGGTCGCCAGTCGCATCGTCGGGGTTGTCGGGGTTGTCTTGGGGCTGGTTATTGCCTATTTTCTGGTCAGTTTCGTCTGGACTTCGGTAAGTAATTATATCGAGGCGCGGAATCGACCGGTGGAGATTTCTTACGTAAACAAAGCTCCCGAAATGCTCGCCCGTGGCGAAACCTCCGTCGATGTGTTTGAAGAAGCCATTAAGGCTGTCCGCATTAATGACAACGCGTCCAACCGCGATATCGTCGATCAGGTTCGCTCGCTGCTGCTGAACGATGTGGATATGCTCCTTGAGCGGAACCCCTGGAAAGTGGCTGATCAGGACAAGGCCTATCGCTACATTCAGCGCGCCGTCAACATTGACAACCATCCTGCCATAGACGCCAAGTTTGACGAGGTGAATGCGGAGGTCGCGGCCTACAAGTTTGTCTTGAAGTCCGTCGATTCCACCGGGACCAAGGCAACCTTTCGCCTGAATCATCCCGATTATGAGCCCGAGGTGGAGGTGGAAATGGCCGATCGCCTGCTGGACCGATTCATCGTACAGCGCATTTCGAAGTCAGGGGTCGACTTGACGGACGATAAGGTGGACGGCCGTCGGCTGAGCATCAACGTGAATGAGGGCGTGCGCTCCCGCTACTAGTGGGATGAACTTGAACATGGGTGCGTGATCGGCGTGGCTTTATGCTATGATGGGGGCCTTTTGGAGAGGGACGCGGGTTCCCTTGATTCCGGTTCAGGCCTCAGAATTGTCGGGCCGCTCCCCCTTTGGGGGAACACCAACGTGGATGAGCAAGTATGATGATGAATAGTTCCCTTGTGAAGTTTGGCCGTGGTCTCGGTGTCGTGGCCCTCTTTTGTGCACTCGGTCTCTTGAGCTCCTGCGCCACCGTTAAGGGGTGGCGTGGTAGCGATCAGGATGCAAGTCCGACGGTCACCGAAGCGACGATGGACGAATCCGCTTCTGAATCCGAGCTGGAGGCAGAACTCCTTCAGCTTGTGAAACAGCACGTCGCGGAGGTCGA
>JAUIMA010000442.1 GCA_030432675.1 Candidatus Hydrogenedentota bacterium
GAGCGCCGCTTCCACCTGGTAGGCTGCTGAAGCGGGGGTGAGACCCCACCGTTTGAGATCTTCACTACGATACTGGATCGGCAAAGACTCCACCATGGCCTCCCGGTTCGCGAGGACGTCCCGCGTACCGGGCAGGGTCTTCAATTCGGCGTCTACCCGCTTCGCTATATCCCGCAGCTTATCCAGGTCCTCTCCAAACACATTGATAGCGATGGCCGCCTGGGTGCCCGACATGATGTGAGAGAGCTGGTGTCCGATGGGCGATCCCACTTCGGTGACCAAGGCGGGCACATTCTGCAGAACCTCATAGATTTTTTCCTGAATCACCGCCTTCTCGTAGCCCGGCTTAACCGTCACCTGAATTTCACTGCGGTTGACGCCGTGGGCGTGTTCATCCCGTTCGGCCCGGCCCGTGCGCCGCACCACAGCATTCACGCCTTCGATGGCCGCAAGGGAGCGGTCCAGGCCTTTCACCATCAGATCGCTCTCCTCCAGCGACGTACCGGGCGGGGCATCGGTAAACACCGTAAAGGTCCCCTCGTTGAACTCCGGCAGAAAGTCGCTGCCATAGGTCGAGGCCAGCCAAAGACTCAGGCCGGTCAACACAAGGGCAGCCGCCAATACCCCGTGACGGAGCCGAATTGCTGTGCGGAGCAGGGGCAGGTAGCACTGTTTCAGCCAACGCACCAACATGCCATCCCCATCATGGTGTTTCGTCTTGCCCCCCAGCAACACCTTACACAGTGCCGGCACGACGGTAAGGGCCACGACCAACGAAGCCAGGATGGACACGATGTAGGCGTAACCCATGGGACGGAAGAAACGACCTTCGATTCCCTGCAGGAAGAGCAGGGGCACAAAGACCACGACGATAATCACGGTCGCAAACACAACCGACGACCGAATCTCGTTGCTTGCTTCGTAGATGACCCGCGTGCGGGGCCGTCGTTTCTCTTCCGGGAGTTGATTGTTTTCGCCCAGGCGGCGATACACATTCTCTACGTCGATAATGGCATCATCGACCAGCTCGCCGATGGCGATGGCCAAGCCGCCGAGGGTCATGACATTGATGGTCAGTCCCAGTGCGTCGAGGAACAGCATAGCCACCGCCATTGATAATGGAATGGCCGTTAGGGTGATGACCGTCGTGCGCACGTTCATGAGGAACATGATTAAGACGATGGCCACAAAGAAGGCCGCATCCCGCAACACGACAATCAGATTATTCAGCGACAGATTGATGAAGTCAGACTGGCGCATTACGTTCCGGTCCAGCACCATGCCCGATGGGAGGGAGGCCTCCACATCATCCAGCACCGCATCGATATCGTCGGTTATCTGGAGGGTATTGGTGAACGGTGCCTTCTTAATGGCCACCACAACCGCAGGATCGCCTGCCGCACTACCCGTGCCCCGTTTGGGTGCGGCACCCAATGCCACATCGGCCACCTGGCCAATCGTCACCGGTACACCGTGCACGTACTTCACGACGGTATTTCGAATATCGGAAGCTTCCTTCACCCGCGCCGTCTGACGCAGCGGCAGTTCAATACCGCTGATGTTGGCAAGATAACCGGCACTCGCTGTGCTATGGGCGGCGGCCGCTGCCTCCGCCACTTCGTCAATGCCAATCCCATAGAGGCGCATGGCATCCTGGCGAACGTGGACCTGGTACTCCGGCAGTTCACCGCCAATGGCAACAACCTGCGACACACCCGATACGCTCAACAATCGCTGACGCAGCTCGAATTCAGCGAAACCACGCAGTTCCAACGGTGTAGCCGTGGCATCGGGTGAACTGAGACTCAACATCATGATTTCGCCGGTGATGCCCGTGATAGGTGCGATCTCGGTGTGTACCTGTTCGGGCAACATCTCCAGCACACCCGCGAGCCCTTCACTCACCACCTGGCGCGCACGATAGATGTCCATTCCCCAGTCAAACTCTACCCAAACGAGGGAAAGTCCCATGGCGCTGCCACTGCGCACACGGCGCACCCCCGGCAAGCCGTTCACCGAACTCTCCAGCGGAAAGGTGACATACTGCTCCACCTCGTCGGCAGCCAGGCCACCCGCTTCCGACAGCAAGACCACTGTCGGCGCATTTAATTCCGGAAATACGTCTACCGGCATATTCACCATCCGGTAGGCGGAGATCCCCAGGGTCAATCCTGCCAACACCAACACCAGCGCAGCATTGTCCAGCGAAAAGGCGATAAGTCGTTTTAACATGAGAACGCCCTTCCTAATGGTTCTTGTGGAGCTGACCGTCAGCGTGATAGTGATAGCCCTCAGGGGCCTTGTTGCCACCGCCAGCCAATTTCAGGGCGTAGGCACCATCCAGCACCACCTCGTCACCGGCCTTCACACCGCTGCGCACCACGACCCAACGACCATCCGTGGGCCCTAGATCGGCCTTGACGGGAAGTACCCGGTCTGGATTGCGCGGGTCACGGCGAAAGAACAGGGTATCCAGTCCTTCCTGCACCAACGAAGCGCGGGGAATCGCCAGTTCGGCTTCGGCAATTTCGCGTGGAATGTCGAGATAGGCAGACACCCCGGCGCGAACCCACGAGGCTGACCCGTTCGGGCTGATATACAGCGGGATCGTGCGCTCATCTTCATGGGCCGTCAGACCTATCTGCATGGTGCCGGATATTCCATCCTGCAAATCCGAAACCCCGCCTTCTGGGGGCACGATCTGACACACCATGCCATCCCGAAGTTGCATCAATTCCGACTGGGGAGCCTTGCCCACAAATCGCAACGCCTCCGGGTCCAACACCGTCAACGCAAGGGTACCGGTTTCAAGCCAAGCCCCCTGATTCACGGAAATATGTTCCACCCGACCTGATTCCTTCGCCCGCACTTCCAGCGCCAGAATGTTGCGCCATGCAGGCGTACCCTTCTCATCTTCGGACAGGAGGGATTCGACCGAAAGGGATGCGATAGAGGAGAGGGTGTTCAGCCGAGAGCGATAGTGTTCCTCCGCCTCAACCAGCGCCGCACTGGCCGCATCAATCTCTGCCTGAAGCCGTACAATACTCCCGTTCAGAGCCGCCGCTTCCGCTTCCAAGGGTGCCTTCCGAACCTTAACCGCTGCCAGATTCTTAACCCGCTTATTGGCGATTTCAGCCGATGTATGGGCTTCTGACAGGCGCGTCTGTGCAACCCGTAGGGCCGCCTTGGCAATTGTGATCTCGCCCTCGGCTTCCACCGCCTCATGCTGTACCCGTCGCCAGTCTGGCGAATCGAGGGAAAACAGAAGGTCTCCTTCTTTTACCACGTCGAATTGGGACACCGCCAACGTCACATGCCCGGCCAACAGGGCACGGTATTCGTGACGCGCGCCGGGTAAGAGTTCGAAGGCACCAGGAACCCGCAGGGTATTTTCCACGCGGCGACGCTCAACCAGGGCAAAAGTAATCCCAAGATTCTGGCGTACATTGTGGGGTATGGCAACACCACCGGCAATCGTTTCCGGCTCGCTGACAATGGCCGAGTCATTGGTTTCAATCGATCCATCCACCCCATTGGGGTCTTGGATACATCCAGATAGCATGACGACAAGCATTGTGCTCAGCAGACCCAAGGGGTAGCCAAACCTACCGGCACGTTGCAGAGAATACTTCATTGTGTTATCTCCACGTCCTGAAGGACGGAACAAGGCGGTCACACGCGCGTACATCGGGCGTGCAGTAAATAGTGAGGAACTCCAAAGCAACGGACCTCGACTCACGGGGCATCATCTCCATCCAATGGCTCGAAACGGAAGGGCTTCGTAATCGACTCAAGCGCGACAGTGGCCAAATGCTCTTCCAGGGTGGCCTCCAACAGAGATTGCTTGATTTCATTCGCCTGGGTGAGTGCCTGAAACAGCATGACGGCATCCGCCTCGCCCACCTTCAAGAGGGCCTGGGCTTCCTTCATTTGGCGATCTACCAAGGGGGCTGCCAGCGTGGCCAATTGCTCCCGGCGGGTACGAGCACCCTGACGACGGGCTTCCGCCTGCACCAATGCGCTCTTCAGGGACTGTACTTTGGCTTCCGCACGGGCCCGGGTCAATTCCCGATCAGCAACCGCATCGGCGATGCCTGACCGATTGGCATTCCAGAGTGGCAGGGGAATACCCGCGCCCAACATGGCCGAAGTCAGATCTCCCTCATCGCTGTATCCCGGGCTGAGCGTGATATCGGGAAACTGTTTGCGAATTTCGAGCCGGAGGCGCGCCTCCGCTGCTTCATATTCTGCTTCCAGACGGGTAACCGACGGGTGTTGCAGAACTAAGGTATCATCAGAGAGATCCGTGTCCACCGCCTCCCGGAATCCCGGAAATGCGGCGTTCAGGGTCACCGGGGCATGGGGGAGAAGCCCCATAGTCTCCAGCAAATGCGCCCGGTGGGCAGCATCCAGGGCACGAAGCTCCGCTCGCTGCGCCTCCCGTTGTGCCATCTCGATGGAGAACATTCGGGCGCTACCTGGCTCAAGTTCACCGGCCTTGGATAGGGCCTGGGCAATCTGCGAAACGTCGGAAAGTATTCTCAGGTGCGCTTCCAATAATTGCAGACGCTCCGCCTCTGCTGCCCACTGTAACCAGTCCGTACGCAAACGGGTGAGGAGCGCTTGTTCGGCTTCCGCCACCTGCTCCATGGTCGCCACCACCTCGGCCGTGCGCGCCTTTCGGGCTGCAGCCAGTCGCCCCGACAACGGAATCGTGATACTTAACGAGGCCGCGCTGATCCACGTGCGCTCCAGCACGCTCCGATCATTCTCCACGTCCATTACGCGTTCACGCTCACGCCCCCGGGAAACTTCGAGTAAGGGGTCCTCCCAACGCCCCGCGACGTCTGCCTGGCCTTCTGCACGGGCCAGCTCCAGACGTGCCAGACGGAGTGAGGGGTTATACCAAAGGGCGATGGCCTCCGCTTCGGACAGGGAGATACCGTCGTCGGGCTGGAAGTCGAGAGTCTGGGCATTGGCTTGGGATGAAGCCAGCGCCCGGGCGTAATCCCGTACGGGTTCCGTGTCAATCGCACGGGAATCCAAGGATTCTAAGTGGCTTTTCAGCCCAAGGGGACGGGGTGGCACAGTTTGACAGCCGGAAATGGCCAGCAACAAAATTCCACCGCACACGATCCCCGAAAACAATAGTTTCATGGGGTTTTTCCTCTACACACATACGCCACCCGTTTCCGGAGTATTGACGATGCGTTCACGCGGACCACGGGGGTCCACACCAGGTTGCCTTTACGCTAAAACTACGCGATCAGGCTACCGGCGGACCGCGGAGGGTCGCGAGACGGAGGTAGGGGACAATGGGGGCCGACG
>JAUIMA010000443.1 GCA_030432675.1 Candidatus Hydrogenedentota bacterium
CGACGCCATCCTCAAGGGACCCATCGGGCTCAGCTTTGAAGAGTCCAAAAAAATCCCCGTGGACGAGCAGCCCGAGCGCGGCGCCCTCCTCCCCCTTCGTCGGCGCTACAACACCTTCGCCAACTTCCGCCCCGTCTACCTCCCTGCCGAGCTCGCCCACTTTTCGCCCCTCAAGGCCCACGTGGTCGAAGGCGGCATCGACCTCATGATGATCCGCGAACTCGTCGGTGGCCTCTACTTTGGCAAGAAAGAAGTGGGCGTCAACGCCGCGGGCAAACGCTTCGTCGATGAGCACCTCGAATACGACGAAGACCAAATCAACGCCATCATGCACGTGGCCTTCAAAGAAGCCATGGGCCGCAAGAAGGTCCTCCACAACGTGCACAAGAGCAACGTGCTGAAATCCAGCGTGCTGTGGAACGAAGTGCTCGAAGAAGTTTCTGCCGAATACCCCGAAGTCGAAATCAAGCATATCATCGTCGACGCAGCCGCCACGGCCCTCGTCGTCAACCCCCGCCAGTTTGACGTCATGGTCATGGAAAACATGTTTGGCGACATCCTCAGCGACCTCGGTGGCGGCATCCTCGGCTCCCTCGGCCTCATGCCCTCCGCCTGCGTCGGCCCCGACAAAGCCTACTACGAACCCTCCCACGGCTCCGCTCCCGACATCGCCGGCCAGGGCATCGCCAACCCCTACAGCATGATCGGCTCCGTGGCCCTCATGCTCGACAAGAGCTTTGGCATGAAAGAAGAAGCCCGCAAGGTATGGGACGCCATGCGCAGCGTATTCGGCGCTGGGATTACCACCGCCGACCTCCGCGACCCCGAAGGCAAGCTCACCATCATGAAGACCAGCGAGTTTGGCGACAAGGTCGTGGCCTCGCTCAAGGGCTGAGACGGCACACCAATCATCAATCCACGGCACGTCCACTATCGGCCGTGCCGTTTTTATGTAACAGGGGGATAGGCATTCCTGCCTGTCATAGGGCCCACGCGGGTCTTGGCGGGCACTGGGGGCTGTTGGGTGACCTTGAGTCCTTCCTCCGTGGCACACCGCGCGAAAATCAGTCGACGTGAGCGTTGCATTGGGTAGGTCCTCGATCCGCCGTGGTGGAAATATCCACTCCAAACTCGCACCCGTATTGTCCAGGTATCGGTTACGTTTTACCTTGGGCGTGCGTGTGCTATCCCGTGCCAGGGGCACGGTGGCTGGATTCTACATATTCCGCGCCAGAACAAGTGCGGTGTGAATCCTGAAGTGCGCTCTGTGGCAGGCAGGAATGCCTATCCCCCTGTTGGGATGCCTTGCCGCCAGAGAGCGAGCCCATCTTGACTGCCTCTATACCCAACTTGTACCCTTTAACTAGCACATAATAAGACTAGGCCAATCGAGTCAACATACCGCTTCACTGCATAGAAAAATCAGGACATTTTATTAACGCCTCATCGAGGCGCAGACGCAAATCAAGGACCGCCTCGGGGGCAATTTTGCCGAGGCATGGGGAGACTCGGCATGAAAAGTCAGAAGAAATGGGCCATTGTTTTCAGTCTGTTCCTAGCTTTTGTGTTTGGGGTTATCGTCACCCTCAACTTTCGCCAAGACCGTCTTCACTACGTTCATGTTTCTGACCCGGCATTGAGAATCGCCCTCCAGCTGGAAGTCTATGACGCGCTTTTTCCGTCATCTGGTGACCCATGGCTCGATGCCACGAATGCAGAGAAACTTCCATTGAGCGAGGAAGGCCTCGCGTGCATCTCGTCTCTAACGTTGGAAGATTTTGAACTCACCAGTACAGACGGACTCCAATACTGCACAAACATTACGGAACTTGTCCTCGCGCGATGCGGCATTCAGGACATCTCCTTTCTTCAGGCGTTGAAACATCTCCAAACCCTCGATTTAAGCGGAAACGACATTTGGGACATACGTATTCTTAGCCAGTACAAATTCATTTCCCGCTTGAACCTCAACAACAACCAGATTCTTGATATCGCTCCGTTGGCCGGTCTCACATCCAACGAATTGTCCTTGAATGACAACCGAATTCATGACATGAGTCCCATCGCATTAAACCCTTCCAGTTCTTTACATATCAGTTGGAATCAGATTACCGAAGTTCCACCCCTTCACAACATGAGTCTCAACAAGATCGCCATCAGTAACAACCCTCTCTCCCCAGAATCCTGTCAGCTACTACGGGACTATGAGTTGGCGGGGACCATTCCAAATATCATCTATAACTGCCCTGAGGAGGAGCATGAAGTTTTGTCAGAAATGCAACTTCCGACCGGGGTAGTTTTCACGGCTGACGATGTTTATCACGCGAGCAAAGAGTGCCAGACACTTAAGGGCAAGGATATCGGTGCGATGAACGCCGACACCGCCCGAAAGAAGCGCATGACTCTGTGTAAGTCGTGCTTCTAGAGAATTGCGCCGACCGTAACGATCACCCCGCAAGGAGAACGACTTGTGTCAAATGACGAACAATTGGAAATACTGAAACGCGGATGTGAAACGTGGAATGAATGGAGAACGAACAACAAGTTCACGCCCATAGTCCTGCAGGACGTAGACTTAAGTGGAATGGACCTCAGCGGAACGACATTGAACGACGCAATTCTCTCCGGGGCGGACCTCAGTAGAGCGGATCTAGTCGGAACGGACTTGAGATGTGCATCCTTGCGCAATGCAATCCTCAAACGGGCGAATCTATTTGAATCCAATCTGGAAGATACAAATTTCTCCGGAGCTGACCTGACGGAGGCGAACCTGAATGAGGCCGATTTACGAAGCACAAAACTCGATAAAGCTACGTTCTGTCATACAGATTTGACAGATGCCAATCTGAGCGGAATGAACTTGCGACGGGCGAATCTGGCTAACGCAAACATGACTTCGGCAGACCTGAGCCGAGCGAATATGACTGAGTCTGTACTTGTCCAATCTAATCTAGTTAATGCAAACTTGGCCCGGGCGGACCTGAGCCAAGCGAATCTAAACAATGCGAATCTGGAGAGGGTGAACTTAGCGCAAGCCAACCTTTCTGGGGCGAACATGCTCGGGACGAACCTAACCGACACATCGCTGGAATGCGTTCCTAGCATATTGGACGCAGTCAACTTAGACGGGGCGATTGGTGTTCAGGAGGAAATCCTAACGAAGTGGACACAATGGAACACTGAACGCGAAGAGCACCAGTCAGAGGAGGTGGTTGATGAAATCGATTTCTCCGTAGACAAAGTTGAACTTAGAATTCAAGAAGCGGTCAACGGCCTGCTCCCTGTACTGGACGAACGAATTCAGCATGCATTTGACACCAAACTTCAGGACCTAGAGGAGATAAAAGCGCAGTACAATAGATTTGGCGAAGACTTGGCTGGACTGACCGAGAAGGCCCCAGAAATCGGCGTCGGTCATCAAGCCGCCGAATTCGAATCCCTCGCAGAGGGAAACAAGAAAGAGACGCGCTTTTGGCTCTGGAGCACATTTGGACTGCTAGTCCCGACCGTGATTCTCGCCATCCTCGATGCGATCTATAATCAATTCGGAGCTTCTCAAACTCCAAACAACCCCATTCCGCTCGTAACATCTAGAATAATTCTCTATTCATTGCTATCCTTCGGGATAATCTGGGGCAGCCGAAATTACCGCGCGGAGAAGCACAATTTGGTCATAAATAAACACCGAGCCACGGCACTGCGCACCTTCCCCTCCCTATTCGAAAGCGCCCACTCCGAGGAGTTTAAAGAGGCCATCCTCATGTATGCCGCGGAAGCAGCCTATCGCGACCGTCCGACCGGGTACGACAACAAAGAGACTGACGCAAAGCATGTAAACCCATTGCTCAACGAATTCGCCAAAGCGGCTGCAAAGACGGCGCCTGGAAAGGTTTCTGGCGGATAGGCGCACGACTTTCCCGCAGGAGCGGAAAGGCAGGCATTGCGACGGGGGACCGTCGTAACGAGGACAAACGGCAGACATTATTTGCCACCGGGCCGGTGGCGCTCCATAAGATGTCTGTCGTAGGGAAAGTCGCCGCACCGTGCCCTACGTTGCCACGTGTCAGCCGGGACGGCTAACCCACGACGGGCTCCCCTCCCCCCCATCCTTGTCGCTCGCCGCGTTCCGCTGCTACTATGAGCCAGAGGCCTCTCCGGGCTCTTTTCATCGGGAAATCCACGAAGAGGTACCTATGCGCATCCTGCTACTCTGCTCGCTCACCGTCTGTCTTTCCGCCCTGGCCCAAGAACCACCACAAAGCCCCGACGAGGCGGACTGGAAGTTTGTCGACGTCCTCTCTGCGCCCATGACGTGGCATCCCCATTGGACCCGCGACACGGTCGCCCATGGCGAAGTGAGTCTCGCGAGGGGCGTCCAGGTGGCGGCCCAATTCCCCGATGAAACGGGCACCCTCGAAACGGCCTATGAGGACCTGGGCAATTTCTTCGCGGCGGTCGACATCCCCACGGACGGCCCTTTTCGGATCATCACGGAGCGGGTCTCCAACCTCGGCACGGAAACATTCACCCTCGCGGTATCGGAAACGGAATGCCGCATCCAGGCGAGTGACACGGAGGGCATACGGCGGGCCATCTATTTTCTGGAAGATGAGCTGCTGCGTGCAGACGGCCCTTTCCTGGACATCGGGGAGACCACCCGTTCGCCCTTTGTCCAGACGCGCATTTCCCGCTGTTTCTTTGGCCCCATCAAGCGGCCGCCCATGAACCGCGATGAACTCCTCAACGACGTGGATTACTATCCCGACGAATATCTTAACCGCCTGGCCCACGACGGCGTGAACGCCCTTTGGTTGACCGTTGAATTCAAGGATATTTGTAAGAACTCCTTAATTCCCAACGCAAGCCCCGACCGGGACCGGCGTTTGGAAAAGCTCCGGAAAACCGTAGCGAAATGTCGGCGCTACGGCATCGACGTTTTTCTCTTCACCATGGAACCCTACTTCATGCCCTACGGCCATCCCCTCTTGCTGGCATACCCGGAGATTGGCGGGGCCACGCGCGGAAAAACCGACAAGTTGTTTTGCCCCTTCTCCGAAGCGGCCCAGACCTATCTTCAAAGTTCGCTTCATAGCATCTTCTCCTTCTATACCATTTGATGCCACTGAGCTACATGAAGTTGCAACTTTTCTCTAATTAATTGAAATAGCTATATATGATAACTTCCGATAACCCTAAGTTATCGGAAGTAATCATATACGAGTTCATCCGTTGTTGGGAGCTGCATCAAAATGTTGCGGCTGCTAGAAGATAGTCATGAGTAAAAAGAAACTCTTGGGGCGAGCTCATCGATACCGTTCGGA
>JAUIMA010000444.1 GCA_030432675.1 Candidatus Hydrogenedentota bacterium
GGTAAAAGGTTTTCGTGTCGAATACATAGCCCTGTAAGGGCGGCGCAGCTGTGATGCCCTTTCAGGGCGTGTTTTTGATTGGGGATTCTTTTGGTCCCTGGGCGTTGCCCAGGGCTGTGAGCTGTGTAGCCCCTTCGGGGCGATTGTTTGGGTGTCGAGTTCCTGGCGGGGATTCTATGGGTGCCTGACGTCCCTTCACCCACAAAGTTCCCCCGCTTCGCTCCTCCCTTTGAGGGTGGCACCCTCCAATTTACTATGGGTTGAGGTGGGGAACTGCTCTTAGAAAAAGAGACGGCAAGGGTGCCACCCTTACGGGGAGGAGCCTGGCGGGGGAGCTTACGGGTGCCTCCCAGCCCTGCACCGGTAAAGCCACTCGTCCCTCGTGTCTGTAAGGGTCCACGACGCGCCGCAGTTGGGTGGGACCCTGTCGGTTGATCGGGGCTGGGCCGTGGGCCGACATGTCGGGTCGGGAAGTCTCATGACGTAGTTTTCATGACTCCAATCCGTATTTCAGCCCGAAGGGCTTTTACAGCTTAAAGCCCAGGGCATCGCCCTGGGTAAAAGGTTTTCGTGTCGAATACATAGCCCTGTAAGGGCGGCGCAGCTGTGATGCCCTTTCAGGGCGTGTTTTTGTAGGGGGATGCTCTTTGTCCCTGGGCGTTGCCCAGGGCTGGGAGCTGTGTAGCCCCTTCGGGGCGATTGTTTGGGTGTCGAGTTCCTGGCGGGGGATTCTACGGGGGGCTGGAGTCCCTTCACCCGTAAAGCCACTCGTCCCTCGTGTCTGTAAGGGTGGCACCCTTGAGGTTGCCCGGGTTGAGGTGGAGAGTTGCCCGTACGAAAGAGATATGGCAAGGGCCCACGACGCGCCGATTGTGTGCACGCCCTATGGAGCGCCGCCGGCCCGGCGGCATAGGGATTCTGGAGCGGCGAGGGTGTGTGGTGTAAAGCAGGTTCACTTGCACAGCCTGAAGTCTCTTCACCCACAAAGTTCCCCCGCTTCGCTCCTCCCTTTGAGGGTGGCACCCGACAGGTTGCCATCGTTTGTTGCGGCGAGCTGGTTTTAGCAAGAGTCATGGTGAGGGTGTCTGGGGTATATTTCGAGTGCGTTCGGCACGCCTACCCTGTTCTCAAGGCACTGGAATTGGGAAAAACTGGATCCAGAAGCCCTTGGTGTGAAAAGATCTAAGGCTATTATGTCGGGTCCCATTCCTTCCTGAAACGGTCTCTTCGCAGACCTGCAGCGGCCCGTAAGTACCCCTACAGCACAGAGAAAGCACGACGTATGAACATCGTCCTTATGGGCTCCAAAGGCGCCGGGAAAAGTACCCTGGGTGCGGCATTGGCTGAGGTCATCGGCCTGGAAGCCATCGACACGGACCGCCAGATTGAGCTGCTATTCGAAAAGAACGAAGGCAAAGCCGCCACCTGCCGCACGATTTACCAGACGGCCGGAGAAACCGCTTTTCGGGAACTCGAGCGGGCCGTGGCCCTCGATGTGGCCTCGCGCTCCTATCAGCTTATCGTGACCGGCGGGGGCATGATGATGGATCCCGATTCCCGACGGGCCCTTCGTAAGGACGGGATTCTGGTGTTTTTGTCGGCATCACCGGAAGTCTTGTGGGAACGTGCCACGGAAAATGGCCTTCCGCCCTGGTTGTCTGGCCCAGATGGTCGGGAAAAGTTTACGCTCCAGGTGGCTTTTCGGGAAGAGGTCTTGCGCCCCTTCGCCGATATCCTCTTCGACACCACGGACGGCACGCCCGAAGAACAGGCTCAGCGTCTGGCGGACGCCATCGGCGAAGAACTTGCGGTGCGTCAAACGGCGGCCAGCACCTATGGCGAAATCATTCGCATGACCGGATTCGGCGAGAGCCACGGTCGGGCCATTGGCACCGTGTTGGAAGGGATGCGCCCCGGTATTGAGTTCAACGAGGAGATACTCCAGGAACAACTCGATCGGCGCCGTCCCGGCCAGAGCAAAGTGGTGACCCAGCGCAAGGAGGATGACGCCGTCGAGATTCTTTCGGGCGTCTTCGAAGGCAAGTCCACCGGCGCACCCATTGCCATGGTCATCTACAACAAAGACCAGCGTTCCAAGAACTACGATAACGTGAAAGACGTGTTCCGTCCGGGCCACGGCGATTATACCTTCTACAAGAAATATGGCTTCCGGGACTATCGGGGTGGGGGACGTCAGTCGGGTCGTGAGACGGCGTGTCGTGTGGCGGCCGGTGCCGTGCCCCTGAAAATGTTGGCCGAAAAGGGCGTGAAGATCATCGCCCACGCCACCCAGGTGGCCGGTATTGACGCCAAGACCTGCGACCTGAGCACCATTGAGAACAATCCCGTGCGCTGTGCCGACCCCGAGGCCGCCAAGGCCATGGAACAGGCCATCCTCGATGCCCGCAGTGAGAAAGACTCGGTGGGCGGTGTGATTCAGTTGGAGATTACAGGCCTGCCCGTCGGGTTGGGTGACCCCATCTTTGGGAAGCTCGATGCCCGCCTGTGCACCGCCATTATGACTATTGGCGCCATCAAAGGCGTCGAAGTGGGCGGTGGTTTTGACCTCTGCAAGCTCAAGGGCAGCGAGGCCAACGACGGCATGAAAGATGGTGACTTCGTCACCAATTATTCCGGTGGTATCCTCGGTGGTATCACCACGGGCGAACCGGTCGTCATGCGGGTCGCGGTCAAGCCCACGGCCTCCATTGCGCAAAAGCAGATGACCTACGATGAACACGATAAGAACGTGGAAATCGAGGTCCTTGGTCGTCACGATCCCTGCATCGTGCCCCGGGCCGTACCGGTGGTGGAGGCCATGGCCGCCCTGGTCATCCTTGATGCCTGGGAAGTGCAAAGCCGCCTCAATCCCCAATGGGCCACGGAAAACCCGCTGTAGGCCAAACGGTGGTCTTCTGACCGCCATACTCGATCCCGAATTCCCCCCAATGCCCCTTCACGGGGCATTTTTTTTGCCCGCGCGCCCCGGTTTTCCACCCATTTACCCGCTCAGCCCTCCGGATTTACCGGTTTTTGTTGATTTGCCCCACCCAAACCCACCACTATGAGATTGTGCTCATACCACGCTTATTGTGCCTATTGTTTCTTTGTCTACCACATGTTGTGTCGCTGCCTTGAGTGCTCCATTTATGAGCTATATTTTGGGGTGTTTTGGATGGTTTTCTATTGACTCGGTGGGGAAATGGTGTTAAATTGTGGGTATCAAGAATAAAATCGTGGGACAATCTCAATGTACTATGGCGAATCACAAACCAGCTTGGACGAAAAGGGCCGGATCACCGTGCCCCGACAGTTTCGTCTCTTGATGGAGTCGATGGACCATGACACGTGGTACATGACCCGCGGTTTTGATGGTGCGATTTTCTTGTTTCCCTCCGAAGAATGGAAAAAGCTCAAGGATCTGGGTAGTGGTCACAGCCCCCTTGACCCGCGCATGCTGGATTTCCGTCGGATGTTTGTCGGGAGTGCCACGAAGGTGAAACAGGATAAGGCCGGTCGCTTTGCGGTGCCGGCATTGTTACGGGAGTACGCCGGCTTGGAAAAAGACGGTGTCTTACTTGGCGTGGATGACCATCTGGAGTTGTGGAGTAAGGAAGGCTGGTGCGCCTTTCAGCGACAACAGATGGCCCAGTATAAAGAAATGGCCTCAGCGCTATTTGCGTCGGCATCGTCTGGCGCGAGCACAACGGAAGGAGTGGAGCGGGATGTTGAAAATTGATTCCTATGAACAGAATGGTTGCACGGTGATGCAGTTGGACGGCGACATCGACGAGGATGGCATGAATGTGCTACGCCTGAGTCTGATGGAGTGCATTCAGGCCCAGAAGTGCAATGTGGTGGTGAATCTGGAGTCGGTGAAGTTTGTCAGCTACATGGGCGTTGGTGTACTCGTGGAGCGTCTGCGTCAGCTGCGCGCCTGCAATGGCGATCTGAAGTTGACCGGTGTCAACCTGTATACGGAGCGTCTGTTCCGCATGGTAGGCATCACCAATGTGTTTGATACCTACGCGACCGAAGCCCTCGCGTTGAAGGCTTTCGCGGAAGCGGCCTGAGCCGCCTGCGGAAGGTTTGTTTATTCAGGGAAGGGTTCTCCCACACGGAGGTGGGTCATTTCCGCATAAGGATTTCGCACGGTGTTTCACACGTCGGTAATGGCCGAAGAAGCCCTCCACTGGCTGGCCATACGGCCGGACGGGATCTATGTGGATGGTACGGCGGGTGCCGGCGGGCATTCGGCGCTGATTGCGGCACAGCTAAGCACGGGGCGTCTGATTGCCCTCGACCGCGATCCTTCTGCCGTGGCACTGGCCTCCGAACGCCTGGCGGAATTCCCCCAGGCGCAGGTTGTGCGCTCCGAATATGCGGATATGGTGGAAACCCTTTCGGCCCTTGGGGTATCGGAAGTAGATGGTGTGCTCATTGATGCCGGGTGCTCGAGTATGCAGATCGACACGGCATCCCGCGGATTCTCCTTTCAGGCGGACGGTCCCCTGGACATGCGCATGGACCCGGATAGCGGTGAGTCTGCCTCGGCCATGTTGCGCCGTTTGAGTGAAACAGAAATTGAAACCTTGCTCCGCCAATATGGTGACGTGGGACCAGCCGGTCGTATTGCGGGCCGGCTGAAGGCACGGGCCATGGCGGGTACGCTGGAAACGACCAATGCGTTGTGCGAAGCAATAAGCGAAGCCTTGCCCTTTGTATCCGGTACGCCGGATGAAGTGCGCACGGTATTCCAGGCTATACGCATCGCGGTGAATGATGAATTGAATGGATTGCGGCGCGGTATCGAAGGTGCCCTGGATTGCCTCGCCGAAGGGGGGCGTCTGGTGGTCATCTCCTTTCATTCCGGAGAAGACCGGGTGGTGAAGCAGCTTATGCGGGAGGCATCCCGCAAGAAACGGCATCTCCACCCCGATGGCCGCGTCAAGTCCGTGGAGCCCGCCCGACTTAAGGTGTTGACTTCCGGGCCGGTGGCGGCGAGTGAGGCGGAGTGTGCAGAGAATTCCCGATCCCGGAGTGCCAAGCTCCGGGCGGCAGTACGCATTACGAAAACATAAGAAAGGAGCGTGAAGTGATGGGTGGTCTGATGGCACGACGACAGCGCCGGATGTTACGTGGATGGATTAAATGGATCCCCGTGGTACTCATTCCTTTTTCTGTGCTCTTTACCCACGCCTGGCTGAATGTCGAAATCCTTCGGGCCGACTACGTCTTGCGTACGCTCGACAAGGAATCCCGTGAATTACAGGAACAGCTCCGTCATGCGGGCAACGAG
>JAUIMA010000445.1 GCA_030432675.1 Candidatus Hydrogenedentota bacterium
AGCCGGCCAATTTGTGCAGGCCATCGAAGAGCGCCAGGGCCTCAAGGTTTCCTGCCTGGAAGAAATCGCCTGGAACCTCGGCTGGATTGATGCCGACGCCGTTCAGCAGGAAGCCGATTCCATGGGCAAGAGTGCCTACGCCGAATATCTCCGCGGTCTCCTGGCGCAACGGGGATGACCATGGGGCACGATGTCAGTACCGATGAGGAGAAGCGCCCGCCTCGGGTGATCCTGGGTATTTCGGCCTACTATCACGACAGTGCGGCGTGCCTGGTGGTCGATGGTCGCATCGTGGCGGCGGCACAGGAAGAGCGATTTACCCGCATAAAGCACGACCAGGCTTTTCCCCGACAGGCGGTGGCATGGTGCCTGGAAGCGGGTGGCGTGGGCCAGGGCGACATTGACCTGGTGGCCTTTTACGACAAACCCTTCCTGAAATTCGAGCGAATCCTTCAGACCCACCTGGCCTATGCGCCCCGGGGCTTTCGTTCCTTCATCAAGGCCATCCCCGTCTGGCTGAAGGATAAAATCTGGCTCAAAGATCACATCGCCACCGAATTGGACTACGACGGCACGATTCTCTTTCCCGAGCACCACGAGTCCCATGCGGCCTCGGCCTTTTATCCCTCGCCCTTCGAGCGGGCGGCCTTCTTGACCATCGACGGCGTGGGGGAATGGGCCACCACGAGCTATGGCGTAGGCGAAGGGCACCGGCTCACCATGACCGGTGAAATACACTTTCCCCATTCCCTCGGACTTCTCTACTCGGCCTTTACCTATTACACCGGCTTCAAGGTCAATTCGGGGGAGTATAAGGTCATGGGCCTGGCTCCCTACGGCGAGCCTACCTACGTGCAGACCATCCTGGATGAACTCATCGATCTGAAAGACGATGGCTCCTTTCAGATGAACATGAAATACTTTAACTACTGCGCCGGTCTGACCATGACCAACCACCACTTCGACGCCCTCTTCGGGGGGCCACCCCGGACGGCCGAATCCCAGCTCACCCAGCGGGAAATGGATCTTGCACGGTCCGTGCAGGAAGTGACGGAAGAGGCCATGTTGCGCATGGGGCGCCACGTGCACGAGGAGACGGGCTGCGAAAACCTCTGTCTCGCCGGGGGCGTCGCGTTGAACTGTGTGGCCAATGGCCGCTTACTCCGGGAAGGTCCCTTCGAGCGGATTTGGATACAGCCCGCGGCAGGTGATGCGGGCGGGGCGCTTGGTGCTGCCCTTTATGGATGGCACCAATACGCCGACCAGGCCCGGACGGCCAACGGCACGACCGACACGCAGCGCGGCACCTATCTCGGCCCCACCTTTTCCAGCGAAACGATTCAGTCCTTCCTGGATGAGCACGGCTATCCCTACGAAACCCTCGACGAGGGCGCACTGGCTGCGAAGGTGGCTGAGCATCTCGCCAACGAAAACGTGGTGGGTTGGTTTCAGGGCGCCATGGAATTTGGTCCCCGCGCCCTGGGTGGGCGCTCCATTCTGGGAGACCCCCGTTCGCCGAAGATGCAGGAAACCATGAACCTGAAGATTAAGTTTCGGGAGAGTTTCCGTCCCTTCGCCCCCTCGGTTCTCGCGGAAGACGTGTCGGCGTATTTCGAGCAGGAATGCGAGAGTCCCTACATGCTCCTGGTGGCCCCGGTGAAGGAATCGCTTCGGCGGGAAATGACCGAGGAAGAGCGGGCGTTGTTTGGCATCGAAAAGCTGAACGTGACCCGCTCGACCCTCCCCGCCATTACCCATGTGGATTATTCGGCGCGAATTCAGACCGTGCACGAAGAAACGAACCCACGTTATTATCGCCTGCTGCAGGCCTTCAAGGCGAAGACCGGCTGCTCGGTGGTGATTAACACGTCCTTCAACGTTAGGGGGGAACCCATTGTGTGCACGCCCGAAGATGCGTACCGCTGTTTCATGCGCACCGATATGGACTACCTGGTTCTGGAAAACTGCGTACTCTCCAAATCGGCCCAGCCTGCCCTGGAAGGGGACACCGACTGGCGTCGGGAATTTGAATTGGACTAAGATGGCTGGGTCTCATCTCGTGCACTCCGTATTGCCATGGACCACAACGCGCTATTCAGCCAGATCGGAAACTTCGATTGCTATTCGTCTACGTGATGCGAAATTGATTTGTGGGGCATGATAACGTAGTCTGGAGTGAGGCATAGGGAGTAGGAATAGTCATGATAAACAGAATCGAGATTTCACCGACAGTTTGCCACGGGAAGCCCATCATCGAAGGGACCCGTGTGCTTGTGAGCACGGTGTTGGGTGCTCTTGCAGCCGGAGACACGGCGGAAATGATACTCGAAGACTATCCGAGTCTGAGCGCTGAAGACATTCAAGCTGCACTCGCGTTCGGCTCCGATATTTCTCGTTTTGAAGAGCATGCCTACGACGTCGCGGCGTCGTGAGGTTCTTGCTGGACGAGAACTTCCCGCGCGCAGCGCTGAGTGTCTTGCACGCACTAGGTCACGATGGGATTGATATCCGTGGGACTGAGCTTGAGGGTGCTACGGATTCGACTCTTTTTGAGCATGCGCAGCAAGAACGCGCAATACTGCTCACTACAGATCGTGATTTTTTCCATACCGTACCGCATGTTTATACCACTCATTTCGGGGTTATCGTAATCGCACTTCGGAAACCGAATCGTGCCAATCTACTCGCGCGCCTCGATTGGGTTTTGGCGCAAAAGTCCCTATTTCCACTAAATGAGACGGTTGTCCAGCTGCGCGATCGAACTTACATCGTGCGAAGACAGGAAAACGAGTGAAATCGAATTGCTGAAATTTCATTCTCGACCCTATTCCGCAGGAGCGGAATGGTATGCATTGCTACGGCGGACCGTAGCAACGAGCTTCCTTAGTTTATATTCCTTTAATTCTTCGTGCTCTTCGTTTCTTCGTGGTGTAAAGTTATCTTTTTGCAGCGAAAGGCTGCGCTGAGTTCTACCAAGTCGAGTGCTTGCAACCCTTTATTCGCCCTCCTCCCAGACGGAGCTAAACCCATGTTCCTCCAAGAAATCCGAGAAATAAAGAGTGGTCGCCACGAGCGGCACCAGTTTGGCATCGTGATGGCCGTTGCGACATTCCTGATTGGCGGATTTCTGTGGTGGCGTTCCGGTTTTTATCCCGCCGTGTTCCTTATCGGACTGGTCTTTCTGGCGCCGGTGCTCTTCGATAAGTTGTTTAAGACCGATGTTTCCATCGCGCTCTTGCCCCTTCAGAAAGTTTGGATGGCATTCGCCGTGGTGATGGGTACCATCATGTCGACCCTTTTCCTGGCCTTGTTTTTCTTCAGTGTCTTTACGACGGTGCGGGGCGTCAATGGGATTGTGGGGAAGCCCCTGTTAGATACGTCGTGGGCGCCCGGTGCCCGGGATAGTTATTGGATTAAGCGGGACAGTGACGGGTACGATGCTACCCAGAGTGAAAAACAATATTAGGCCCCCCGCAGGCGGGCACGTAAGGAAGACACGATGGCGAAATCGTCCATACTCCGAGAACTCTGGGATTTTGCCCGGGTCCGTAAAAAGTGGTGGCTGGGCCCCATTATTCTGTTTCTGGTACTTTTTGGCGCGTTGATTGTCATTGCCAAGGGCTCTGCGGTGGCGCCATTTATCTATACGCTGTTTTAACCGTATCGTACTGACAGGGCGGGGTAGGCATGACCTTTGAGCAGTTCATTCGCCGCAAGGATTTCGTGGTAATCCCCAGTCTGCACCGACTCATCATGTGGTTGGCAGGCTTTCGCGTGCTGCCCCTCGGCTGGTTGGCCCTGAGTGGTTGGTTTGTGACCACCATGATGGGGGTGAGCGGTATTGACCGGCCCATCTATCTTGTCGTCTGTGCCTGGACGGCCCCCGGCGTAATTGCCCTCGTCTTCGGTCTCCTCCTCCGTCCCCGTGTGCTGGTTCAGCCCGATTACCCGACCCGTGGTGCGGTGGGGCAGGGATTGACGGTGCACGCCGACCTCCACAATCCAGGCCGTTTTCCCCAGCTTTCCATCGGGGCAGGCCTCTACCTGTTGCCCCTGGAAATCGATCCGGAGCCCCCTTCCGACGTGATCGCTGCCATCGGCCCCGGGGAATCGGCGCGTTTTGAGATTGGCCTGACGCCTCGTCGTCGTGGCCACTATAAGATGCCGGGCGTCGTCGCTTTTTCGACCTTTCCCCTTCACTTCTTTCGGACGCCCGCCGGGGGGAGCGATCGGTGGCCCCTCCTCGTGCTGCCGAGTTTTCACACGATCCACCGCATTGATATCCCCATCGGAACCCGATACCAGCCGGGTGGTATCGCCCTCACCTCCCACGTGGGAGAATCCCCCGAGTTTATCGGTAACCGGGAATACGTGCCGGGCGATCCCATACGCCATATCGACTTTCGCGCCTGGGCGCGCCTCTCCAAGCCTGCGGTGCGCGAGTTCCAGGAAGAATACTATTGCCGCATCGCCCTGGTGCTCGACACCTTTACCGGCAAGGCGGAGCCGCCCACACCGGCTGGGTTTCCCGACTTCGAAGCGGCCGTAAGCCTGACTGCTGCCGTCGCCGACGCCCTGTCACGGGGCGAGTATCTTATCGACCTCTTTGCCGCTGGCCCCCAATTGCATGTCTTCCGTGCCGGGCGTCACACCGCCCATCTGGACAACGTCCTTGAGATACTCGCCGGCGTGGGCCACACGGTGGATAATCCCTTCGAACGTCTGGCGCCCGCTCTCCTGGAAGAGCTGCGCAATATTTCGACTGTTGTCTGTGTATTTCTCGACTGGGATAAGCGCCGTGAGCATATCGTTCGTGCGGCGGCGGAAGCGGGCTGCAGTGTGAAAGTGGTCGTTGTGCGGGATGAGGACACGACCGAGTCCTTGTCTCGTGCCCATCATTGGACACCCCACTTGCAGCAAGTGACCGTGGCAGCCGTCACCGGTGGCGGGGTGGATACCCTATGATGATGCGGCAGTTAACTGGATTGGCCATGATAGGCGTGGAAGCCACCCTGCTCTATCGCACCATGGGCTATCTCCCGGTCGCCTTGCTCGCCCTCCTCGTGGCCAGTATCGGGTGTTGGCCCCGAATGAAGTGGAACGGCAGTGTCCGCAGGAAGTTCTTCGCGGCCCTGGTTGTCGCCCTACTCGTGTTCGTGCCATCGGCCGACGCGCAGAAGGGAAGCACGGCTCAGAAGCTTCAGAGCATTCGCCAGTTCATGGAACAGAGAATGCGAGAACGAATGCAGCAAGGCGGTAGCGGAGGACGTAGTGGTGGGAGTCCATTTGGCGG
>JAUIMA010000446.1 GCA_030432675.1 Candidatus Hydrogenedentota bacterium
CCATGGGGCGACGTTTCCGTGATGTGCCCCTGCCTCAGGGCCTCCGGGAAGACACGGACCGCTCGTTTGTGTATGATTCCAAGTCCACCCAGGTCGCCCGGATGGTCTATTCCACCAAAGACTCCCTCTCCGATCTGGCCCAGTTTTACATCCGCCAGGCGCCAAATGAAGGGTGGAAACTTGTCTCCACCACCCAGGTCGACAAGAGCGTTAACCTCTTGTTTAGTAAGCCCGGACGTCGATTGGATGTGAAGGCCAGCCGTCAGGGCGTGGGACGGAGCAATCAGCTGGTCATTCTATATTTGCCCGAAGATGGAGCCAGCTGATTCGGGCCCGAAAAAGGTCTTCCGGTGGAAAATTGTAGCGAGACGCGCCATCGGGTACAATAACACCCTTTATCACGCCGTCCCTTTGCCGGGACGGCTTACTTGTGAGTTGTTTCTGAAAGAGAGAGTTCATGGCCGAGCACGATAAAAACGCACAGGGATCACTCCCACCGGTAGGCGGCGAAGAAACCCAGCCTGAGTGGAAACTAGCCCTTGAATACGTAAAAGAAAATCCGACAAAGGTGGCGGGAGGCATCGGCTTTGTTCTCCTCTGCGTCGCGATTGGCGGGTTGTACAGCCTGAAAAACATGGCCGACGACGAAAAAGTTACCACCGAATATGCGGCTGCGTTAAATACGGAAGACGCCGAACTGCGCTCCGCTGCGCTCAAGGAAGTGGCGGACTCTGGCACCCGCTGGAGCGTTGAAGCCCTCTATCTCACGGCGGAAACCGCCATCGAGGCGAAATCCTATGATGAGGCCCGTACGGCCTTTGAACAGGTGCTTGCACAGCATGGCGACTCCGACTATGCCCCCATGGCTGCCGATGGACTCGCGTTCCTCGATGAAAACGAAGGCAAACTGGAAGAGGCCCTCGCCGGTTATACCAAGGTCTTCGAAACCTGGGATGATACGGTCACCGGACGCCGCCAATTGCTCAACATGGCCCGTGTGGAAGAAGCCCTCGGCAAACATGCCGAAGCGGTGGCCCACTACCAGCAGCAAGTGGAAGTCTTCCCCGAATCCAGTGTGGCTGGAAAAGCCCAGGTCGCCTTGGACCGCCTGAAGACGTCGATGCCTGAGCTCTTCCCCGAAGAAGAAGCGGATAGCGAAGAAGCCATGACAGAAGCGGCTCCCGCTGAAGAGGCACCCGCTGAGGAAGCAACGGCAGAAGCAGCTCCTGCGGAAGCGGCCCCTGCTGAGGAAGCACCCGCTGAAGCGGCTCCCGCTGAGGAAGCACCGGCTGAAGCGGCCCCTGCGGAAGCGGCCCCTGCGGAGGAAGCACCCGCTGAGGAAGCACCCGCTGAGGAAGCACCCGCTGAAGCGGCTCCCGCTGAAGAAGCACCTGCTGAGGCAGCACCTGCTGAAGCGGCTCCCGCTGAAGCGCCTGCAGAGTAACTTTTCCAACTCCGTTAGATTACCGCCCCTCCCTGGCATTGTCAGGGAGGGGCTTTTTTTCGGTTCTTGGGCGAAACGTGGGAAAGGCTTTTCTTGAGCACACCCAAGCGTCAATCGCGCCCACCGGGAGACAGCGGCCCGGTGGGGACGATCTTCCAGGTCGCAAACAGGTTAACCGGCCATCGAGCCGACGTTCCATTCGCCCCCCTTCGAATAAGGACAACCGACGACGCCTTCCAATGAATCCCACACTCTCTCAGTATTCTCATTGTAAGCGACGAGTTATTATCGCAAAACCGTAAAATGCGTTGACATTCCCGGCCCTGCCACTTACAATCAGGGCTTCTATTGGCAGTTACAAGGTTCGTGGGGCGCAGGTAGTATCAATTTAAACAGAGGTAGTCGTCCCCATGGGTATTAGAAGTCGTCGATTTATTGCTGCATTGATCGGGGTAATGGCCCTCCCCACTATCGTTTTTGCGCAGGAACCCTGCGTCTCCTTATCCCGCAATGTCGCAGACTGTGCCGTTCCCGGCAACACGGTCACCATTTCCGTAACCATCACCAGTGATTGCACGTCTACCCTGACGGCCCTCGGCATGCGGGAATCAATTCCGGCGGAGTGGTCTCTGGGGACGGTAAGCGGTAGCGCCGCTCCGGACTTTTACTCGGCGGAAGGTACGACGGAAAATCTGGAATTCGGCTGGCTGAACCTGCCCGATTTTCCCGCCACTTTTTCCTATACCTTGAATGTCCCCGCGAATCAGGTCAACGCAGGCACCGTATCCGGCATGCCCCTCTACCGGGAAGATGGCGGCGAGATCGCCGGTGCCGACGTGAACACCGATGTCTGTATAGATATGGGAGGTGAAGGAGAAGGAGAAGGGGAGGGAGAAGGCGAAGGGGAAGAAGAGAGTGGTGCACCCGTCATTACCCTCCTGGGTGAAGCCAGCATTATTCTGGAATGTGGTACGCCCTACGAGGACGCAGGCGCCACGGCCAACGACGATTTGGATGGGGATATTACCGGAGCAATCGTTGTTTCAAGCACGGTAAATGCGAATGACGCGGGCACCTATACAATCAGCTACAACGTGGCCGACAATGACAATAATCAGGCGGTGGAAGTCACCCGCACCGTGACCGTCCGCGATACCACGCCGCCCGCCATAACGTTGGTTGGCCCGACCACGATGACCCTGAGCTGTGGAAGCACTTTCACCGATTTTGGGGCCACCGCGACCGACGGCTGCGATGGCGCGCTGACGGCGACCGTATCGGGCACGGTAGACACGGCCACACCCGGCACCTATATCCTCAACTATCGGGCCACCGATGGGGCTGGCCTCTTCGCCACGACCACGCGGACCGTAACCATCGAAGACAACGCCGGCCCTGCCATTACGCTGCTCGGCGAGAATCCGCTCACGCTGGCCTGTGGCACACCCTATTCCGAACCGGGCGTTACCGCGTTGGACGCGTGCGACGGCATGACCAGCGCCGTGACCACCGTCTCTAACAACGTAGACCCCAGCACGCCCGGCACCTACACGGTGGCCTATTCCGCTACCGACAGCGGTGGCCGAGTATCGGGCGCAACGCGGGAAGTTATTGTTTCCGATACAACGGCTCCTACCCTTACCTTAATCGGGGGCAACCCCCTCACCATCGCCTGTGGCAGCACCTTTAATGACCCCGGGGCAGCCGCAACGGACAATTGCAGCACGGATATCGCCGCGCCCGACTCCGATGGCGCGACGGTGGTCGACACGTCGGAAGCTGGCAGCTATACCGTCACCTACACCGCAACCGACGCCGCCGGTAATGAAGGCACCATCACGCGAACCGTGGTGGTCTCGGGCGACTGCGGCACGACCACCACTTCCTTCTGCAGCCCTGCCTCCTTTACCGTGCTCCAACCCATGAATGACGCCGTGCGGGTGGCCAATGCATCGGGCGTCTCTCGCGTACTCTTTTCCTCCCTCGTGGATGTGCCCACGACGGCCGACTGCACCGCAGGAACCATTCAGGTGACCTACACGGTAGACGGCACGAGTCAGTCCTCCTCCAGCAGCGCCGCGGGCTATGCGAAGGTCTTCTTCCTCGGCACGGGTGAACACGCGGTGACTGCTACTGCCACGGTATTGGAGTCCGGCGAATCCCTCACGCAGGAATTCACATTGAGTGTCCTTGCGGCCAACGACAGCGACAGCAATGGCCTGCTCGATCAGCCATTCAGTTCCCTGACCGCCGATGGCGATAGCTGGACCAGCACCACCCAGTCGGCGGGTGTCGACGGGCAGAGTTCTATGGTGGCCTGGGATGGCAGCTGCAGCGGAACCCCGACCGACGCGGTGGAATTGCGCATCCAGAACCCGGAGAATGCCGATCAGATCCTGACCGTCAGCGTGGATCGCGCCCTCCTCGCCTGCGGTGAGCGGGCCATCCTCTCCGTATCACTTGGTCAGGACCTCGGCAATATCCTTTCCGAACTCGAAGCGGGCAAAGTGCCCGCCCTGCCCGCAGGTATCGCCGATGGTGCCGCGCTCTTTGACATCAGCATTGCTTTTACCGATGACGGAGGCCAGACCTTCCGCCCCATCGCAACCAGCCGACTGGTAGCCCATCCGGTGCGCTTTTCCCTCTCAGGTATTAGCGCCGCAGAAGGAGACACCCCGCGCTTCATGCACTTCCCGACCGAAGTCTCCGCTGAAGGGAGCGGCGGATTCAGTCTGCTTGCCGGAACCGGAAGCTGGACCGGGACTGCCATCCAAAACGTACGTCTGGACGGCTCAATCCTTGAAGGGGAAGCCATCAGTCTTTCCCTCTTCGCCCCCTTCACGGGTGGCGATCCCATCAAGGAAGCGGGCGTCAGTTGCGCCCCCAGTCAGGGACGCAATTCCTCGTTGTATGTGGATGTAGCGGTCCTTTTGGCCGCGCTGGCAGTCCTGCTGGGATGGCGACGTCTACCCCATATCATCCGGTAGCGTATAGAACGGGCGTCATGCCCACAATGCACAGAATGAATAGCGGCTCCCGGGCACTTTGCGGCACGGGAGCCGTTTTGATTGTTGAGTGAACTGAACACGTGGGAACCTTTCAGGTACCTGACGTATGGTACATGGTAGTGGGAGAGCACCTACTTACCGTTGAGTAGAACCAAAGCAAGGAACCGTATCATGGATTTACCACGATTCCGCCCGCATGGCCTCGGCCTGCTGGTACCCCTTTTCACCCTCATCTTTGGCCATAGCGTTGCCCCTGCCACGCCCCTGGATGACTACGTTAATGCCCCCGATGCCACCTTCAGCTACGAGTTGCTGAGCACAACGACAGGCACGGGATACACCGGCTATGTGTACACCATGAATTCCCAGACCTGGCGCGATGCCAGTGAGGTGGACCGCCCCGTCTGGCAGCACTGGGTCCGCGTGGCCGTGCCCGACGTGCGCACCCATGACAAGGCCATGATGTTCATCAGCGGTGGTCGCAACGGAAGCAGCGCGCCCACCAGCGTGGACAGTACCTTCGCGGCCATGGCCGTGGCCTCCCAGGCCGTGGTAGTAGAAATCCGTATGGTGCCCAACCAGCGTATTCGCTTCTCCGATGAGACGGACTACCGCTACCTGGATCAAGGCCGCACGGAAGACGAACTCATCGCCTACACGTGGGATAAATATGTGAAGACCGACGACGCCACCTGGCTGGCACGTCTCCCCATGACCAAGGCCGTGGTCCGCGCCATGGACTTGGCGGAAACCGAACACAGCACCACGGGCTTCTTCGTTTCGGGTGCCTCGAAACGGGGCTGGACCACCTGGACAACCGCCGCCG
>JAUIMA010000447.1 GCA_030432675.1 Candidatus Hydrogenedentota bacterium
GCCAGCCATGGCTCTCCTGGTAGAGTAACGCAGTAATCACGAGGATGGCACAAATGGCGACGGCGTGGAAATGGCTGCTAAGTGTGGGGGATTGGGTGCAACTCAAATAGACGGTGTAATAGGCCAGAAAAAGACCCACGCCTGCCACCGTCTCACTGGAGCGCACGTGGGCCATGATGACCAGGGTGGCCAGGCAAAGCATGGTAATGGGGATGCCCCAGAAGGGCTCGTCATGAAGCTGCATCTGGGGAATGAAAAAGATGGCGTAGGTCGTAAAATAGAGCACCGCGAGGCCGCAACCCAGGATGGATTGGGCAAAAAGATCCCGCCGCCGTTCGAAGAAAAGTCCATACCCGATAAAGGTGACGGCGATACCGTAGCCGATAAAGGCCTTGCCGATTTCTTCGATTTCCTGGCTCGCAAAAGTCGTTCGTGCGGCCAGGGCCAGGGCCATCATGATAACGACGGCGGCCAGTCGACTGACCCACACCGCCCCCACGTGGGTCTCGATGGATTCGTCTACATCGGCCAGAATAACCTGATCAACGGTCCGGCGCACATCGTCCACCAAGTGGTGTTCGTGCTCGTCGCTGCGGGCCGTTAAGCGGTCTACCACACCAGAGAGCTGGGCGACCTGCGCTTCCAGTTCCCGTATCCGTGTCTGTGAATCCATTTCAGCCAATCTATTCCCCCTGAAACCTCCGGTTATTCTACCCTACGATGGGTTGGATTCCAACAAAAACAGGGGGGATTACCGAGGCTGCAACCGGTCTTTTCATTCATTCGGCAGCCGATACAAGCCATAAGCACCATGAATCGAATAATTGTGGAACTGAAAGGGTAAGTCCACTAAGATGACAATAGACCGTGGAATGCAGGGAGAGTGATGTGTGCAGGCAATCGGAATGGAAAGAGACCCGGGGATTTACCCTCATTGAGGTGACCTTTGCCACAGGCATCCTCTTTCTGGGCCTGGTACTGCTCTTGGGAGGGCACGCCCAGTTGGCGGGCCTTCGGGATTTGGCCGAGCGGCGACACCTGGCGACCCAGTGCCTGAGCCATTGCGTGCAGCAGGTTCAGCAGTCTCCCGTCGGAGCCGTGCTTGCGCCCGCACCACCGGAGGGGCTTCCGGGAGACTACAAGATTACCGTTGAGCCCTTGGCGGGGCTTGAAAGCACCGGAGCCGTCCGGATTACGGTACGCACCTTCACCCAACGGGGCCACGAAATTAAGGTTTCCGCTCCCTGTCTGCCGGAGGGGCTTCCCGATGGGCCGTAAGGGTTTTACACTGATCGAGCTACTGGTCGTGGTCACGCTGATTACGGCGGCCCTGGGCATGATTTGGCAGGTTTGGCTCAATGCAGGCCACACGCAAGCAGTGCTCGGGAAGAAAATCACGGTGACCCAGTCTACAGCGCATGGGATGGCACGTATCCGGCACGAGTTACGTGGTGCAGCCCGCCACTCACTGAGTCCGCTGCCTGCAGCGGAGCTTCGGTTTCGGGTCGTGGCGGAGGGGGCGGGATGGCCTCTTGATGAGCAGGGCCAGCCCCGTCTGAGCGAAGAGCACCACATCACGCCCGATTGGGACGATCGCAACCAGGATGGACTTCGCGCACGGCAGCTCGTGCTAATTGCGGGCGACGACGTCGAAGTGCTTACTAATCATCTGGCCGAAGGGGACGGGGAGTCGGGCGGGGTCTGGTTTGATGGGGGGGAGGACACCGTTTTGGTGCACCTGCGAGCACGGGAAAGCTCCCGGCGTGGAATCGTGCTCGAGTCCGTCGCAATCGAAACCATCGCACCGAGGAATCCGTGATGAAGCGCATGAGCACCCACCGCCAAGGGGCGGCGATGATATTGTGTGTGGTAATGACGGCGGCCTTTCTCAGCGTGATAACCATGCTCAGTGTGCGGACCGTCGCCCATGTGCGCCATAGCCAGTATGCCGCATGGCGGGTGGCGGCCGACGCCAGCGCGGAGATGCTATTGGAGCTATTCGAGCAAGGGCAGCTGGAGGACAAGGGCCAGATACTCGATGGGGTAACAGGAGGGGGCAACTTGCCCCGGGTCGATAGCCCCCTCATCACGGCCCAACGTCTGGAGGGGGTGCCAGAGATGTCGTATTATCTGCTTTCTGGCAGAGTGACCAATCGGCCTGGTGATATGCAATACCGCATTGTGGTGGCGGAGGTGGAAGGCGTGCATAGTGCGGTGGAAGCGCTCTACCAACGACGGGGGGATGGCTGGGCGCGATTGACCTGGCGCACCCGAAGGGTAAGTACACGGGGGGAAACTCCATGAGGACGTTCCGCTACGAAGGGGTGACCCGCGAAGGGCTGTCCGTCCAGGGAGTGCTCGATGGGGCATCCGCCGCCGAAGTCGTCGATGTCGGCAAGGCCAAGGGCGAGACCTACTACACCGTTTGCGAATGCTCAAATAGCGAGGGGAGGCGGCGTGAATCCAAGCCCCTTTCTGCCGATGATTTGAGCCTTTTTACCGCCCAACTCGCGAGTCTCACCCAAAGTGGCGTCCCGCTGGCACCGGCCCTGTCGGAACTCAGTCAGGATCTGGGGCGGGGACGCTTGTGTCGTGTCATCGAGAGTTTGGCGGATGACGTGGCCGGTGGCGAATCCCTGGAAGAGGCCTTGCGGGCTACCGGTGAGGCCGTACCGCCCCTCTATGTCAGCCTGGTGCGCGTGGGAGAGCGGACGGGCAATCTTCCGGCCGTCCTGCAACAACTCAGTCAGTTTGGACAGCGCTATCTCTGGTTGCGCTATCGGCTCCAGGTGGCCATGGCCTATCCGTTAGTATTGGCGCTCGTCCTCCTCGTGTTCATGGGGTTGTTTGTGCCCCATATTATGGGGCAGTTCGGCGAGATTTATGACTCGTTTGGAAAAGAATTACCGGCCCTCTCCCTATTCGTATGGAAGGTGGGAGAGTGGGTGTTGCCCCTTGGCCTTCCGCTCCTTGCCAGCTTCGCCGTGCTACTCGTTACACTGCGCCTACTTCGGTTACGGGGACACTTTCGGCACCCCATAGACCGTCTGGCCTTGGCATTGCCCTATCTCGGCCCCGTGGTCTATTCGGTTGCCGCCGCACGATTCTTTCGTGCGCTGTCACTTCTCCTTACCCATGGCGCACCCATTGTCGAGAGCCTCCATCTCGCAAGTCTGGCTTCGGGAAACGCGGTGTTTGAACACCATATTATTCAAGCAACCGGGCGTATCGCTCAGGGGGAAGGTGTGAGTGATGCGCTGAGAGACACGGGCTTACTGCGTCGCAGTCATGCGTGGATGCTCCAACAAGGAGAGCGCAATGGTACGTTCACCGAGAGCATCGCATCCCTTGCAGAGACCTGTGATGGGGAGGCCCAGCGTCTGGAGAAACACGGTCTCGCCCTTCTGGGACCGGCTGCAGTCACCGTGTGCGGCGTACTGGTGGGAGCTGCCGTGATTGCCAGTTTCCTGCCCGTGTTCCAATTGACGGGGATCATACGATGACGCTCCGGAAGAATCAGGCGGATGGAAATCACCCGTTTTCCGAAAGGCCACCCCGCTATGTTCGATGGCAACGACACTGGGAAGATCTCCTGGCGGTTTTGCGGGCGATGGAAGGGCTGGTGGATGGCGGATTCCCGTTGGTAGAAGGCCTGAAGGAATTGAGCCACGATGCGCCGCGATATGGCCAGCGCTATGTACTGCATTGGCTCGCCCACGATATGGAGACCGGTGCGTCGGTGTCCCAGGCGCTGGGTAGCCAGTCCCGTTTCTTTCCGCCCATTGCGGTGGACCTGGTGCGGGCCGGTGAGGATGGCGGTAATTTGAAGGCGGCGTTGACGAGTCTCGCGGATGAAGTTGCACGTGGCCTGGCGTTTCGACTCCGGGTGGCCCAGGTGGGTTCCTACCTGGTCATGATTCTTATCGTGGAAGCGGTCCTTATCGTGGGCCTCGCGTCCACTGCGGCGCCGTTGTTGGTGAACATCTCCGCTTCCTTCGGAGTGGGGCCAGATCGGTCACTTGCCTACTGGGTGGCGCTGCAAAATCAATGGGGTCTGATCATAGCCGTCATGTCCTTGCCCGTGTGCTGGGTCCTGATGCAACGTTCCAAACTTACGGGTGGAATATTCCACGGAATTGGAATGGCTGTGAGTAGCCTCTTGCCCGGTGTTCGGCGTTGGCACCGGAAACGTCACCTGGCGGATGCGTGCACCATCCTGGGCCTGTTGACGGCGGCCGGTGTGCCGCTGCACCGCGCCCTTCGTTCCGCAGCGGAGGCCAACCTCTATCGTCCGTGCCGCGTACTGCTGAGCCGTTTGGCGGACGATATTGAAGGGGGTACTTCCCTGTCCGATGCCCTGGCCCGGTCAGGACATGACTCCCCGAAGTCCTTTCGAAATCTCTTGCGACTAGCCGGGGCCAGTGGTGAGGTGCCAGCTGCTTTCTCTCAACTCGCGGAATTGTATGCCTTGCAATTACAGCGACGGGGACACTTACTGGTCGAATTTGGCGCGCCCATGTGCCTGATTGTCATAGGCCTGGTCGTCTTTTTCTTCTATTCACAACTGTTTTTCGCACTGCTCCACTTGACCAATCTCGGCATCATCTATCCCGTCGGGTAGGACACCATGCAGGGCCCATCGCAAAAGCGATTGGCCGCGCCTGTGGGAAACCTTCTCCTCTATCCTTCTTTGCCTTCGAGCACCCGGATTCCCTACTATGGACCCTTGTCTTTTTTAACCGGGATTCCTCACGCATGAATTATTTGTACCGTATCGTATCTGTATTACTCGTAGTTTTCGTCGGAAATGTCTACTCGGCTGATCCGGAAGCGGTCACCGAGAAAGCCATCCAACTTTCCGGAGAACGGGCCCGCCCCTCCTTGTTTATTACGGCCACCCCGACACCCGGCCTCCGCACGGTCGCGGCGTTGCGGGAGGGAATTCAGACCGGTCACGCCAAGAAGCTTTGGACGGAGTTAAAAGCGATTGTCGATGAACGACTTGGAACGCCCGTCGTATCACCGGTCCGTATGGAAAATGGAGAGCGTATCGTTGGCAATCGTTCTTACACCTTTGTGTCGAAGGCGGCGAGTCGCATTCTCGACGCCGCCATGGTGGGACTCGTCACCGAGGACCGACGCTATACCGATGACGCCCTCACCCAGATTATGGCGCTCTTTGATGCGGAGCAATGGCCCGAGTGGTCCGATCAGGCCCACCTCAATGTGGGATTGAACGCTGATCTCCGACATGGACAACTGGTGCTACCCG
>JAUIMA010000448.1 GCA_030432675.1 Candidatus Hydrogenedentota bacterium
GGTGACAAAGGGACGGTCTACCGGGGCATCTTCCCACGTGATGAGATCTTTCGAGCGCGTTACCCGGGTTTCGTAACGCCGCTCGCCCAGACTCTGAAGGTAAAGGGTGTAATAGTAGCCCCCTTCGTAGTAGAGCGCGGGGCCGCCCACGTACTTATCCACGCCGTAGTAGGCGTCGGGCACCTGCTCCCAGTTCTCCAGGTCATCGGATACAAAATACTTGAAGGTGAAGGCGGGCCAGCGGGGGTCATTGGTCTCTACCAGCATGACAAACTTGCCGTCTCCCCGGCAGACCGAAACGTTGAAGAATTTCTCGTCGTCATTGGAGCGCAAGACCACGTTGGGCTCGGTCCAGTTTTCGAGGTCATCTGACGAAGTCAGGCTCACTTCACGGACCTGCCACTTCTTCTCATTGCCCCAATCGCTCCCGAAGACATAGGCCCGGCCCTCCCAGACGAAGGTCATGGCCAGACCATGGCCCACGAGGGGAACGGAGACGATGCGGTCGGCGGCCACGTCGCGAATGCGGACCTCGTCTTCCTGAAAGAGTTCCTGGTGCTTGGCGAAGGAATATTCCCACTGCTTCTGCCAGCTCTCCATCAGATAGAGTTTTTCATTGAAGACAAAGGGCGTTACCTCTACCAGGGGGGACTCCAGCTTGGTCCAATTGGTGAAAGGGCTTTTCCAGGTGTTGTCGGCGTTTGCAGCCCACATCGTCAGAGAAAGGGCCAGGGTGATTAATAGTGCTCGAGTCATGGGGGAGGTCCTTGGGTGGTTTCCTGTGTGGCGCCGTTGGTCGGTCGTTCGAGCTGCGGACTTAATGGACGGGGTGGGCGATGTGGATACGGCAACAGGTCCACTATGTCCACTGCGTCTACAAAGTCCACTGGGTCGCCACCATTCGGCGGCATCGCAGCCCAGCAACCAATTTGCACATGCCACCCGTGATTTGTCAAGGTTGGCACGACCCACGCCTGGCCATTCAGCCACCGTTATTGAAAGATATCCATGTTTAAATTCATCCATGCGGCCGATATTCACCTGGACAGCCCACTCCGGGGACTTCCCACCTATGAGGGGGCACCTGTCGAAGAAATCCGGGAAGCAACCCGCCGCGCCCTGCAAAACCTGGTCCACGTGGCCCTCGTTGAAGAGATCGATTTCCTGCTGATTGCGGGAGATGTCTATGATGGCGATTGGAAAGACCACAATACGGGTCTTTATTTCGCCAAGCAGATGGCCCGGCTGAAGGTGGCCGACATTCCCGTATTCTTGATTGCCGGCAACCACGATGCACAAAGCGTCATGACCAAGCGGCTGCAGCTGCCCGACAATGTCCATGTCTTTCCCACAAAGAAGGCCGATACCGTTCATCTGGAGTCCCTGGGCGTGGCGATACATGGCCAGGGCTTTGCGACGAAGGCCGTCACGAAAGATCTCACGACCGCCTATCCGGCAGCCCTTCCTGAGGCGTATAACATTGGGCTCTTACATACGAGCCTGACGGGCTATGAGGGGCACGATACCTACGCCCCCTGCACCATCGCGGGTCTGGCCCATCTGGACTATGACTATTGGGCCCTGGGCCATATCCACCAGCAGGAATGCCTCCGGGAGCACGCCCCCGCCATCTGGTATTCGGGGAATATTCAGGGAAGGCACATTCGCGAGACGGGGCCCAAGGGTTGTCTGGTGGTGGAGGTGGATGACCGGGAGGAACACCAGGTGCGCTTCGAAGCCCTGGACGTCGTGCGTTGGGTGGAGCTGACCATCCCGGCGGACGATTGCCCTGACCTCGCCGCCTGTGTCGATGAATTTTCCGCCCGACTGACCGCGATGCTGGAAGAGGCGGATGACCGGATGTTGGCGGTGCGGGTGGTGTACACGGGTGCCACCGAAGCCCATGAACGCCTGCTGGCCGACACGGTGCAACTCCACAACGAAATCCGAAATGCGGCCAATATTCATGGCAGTGATCAGGTCTATATTGAGAAGGTGAAGGTGCGCACGTGCCCGCAGCAAACGCGGTCTTCCCGCAACGAAGAGTCGGGGCCCCTCGGGATGTTGGAGGAGGTGGTAGAAGACCTGTCGCAGGACGGGGAAGCCGAGGCCCGACTGGCCGCCCTCCTCGATCCCTTGCGGATGAAGCTGCCGGCCGAAATCAGCGGCCCGGACGTAGACCTTTCCCTGGCAGACCCCGGGGTGCTGAAGGCCCTGTTGGATGAATCCAACCCCATCATCCGCTCCCGTTGGCACGACGAGGAGTCGGGGCAATGAGATTAGACCAGCTACAACTCAAGGCCTTTGGTGCCTTTCAGGATTGCGTGATCGATCTTTCGCAGGGCCAGGAAGGGCTACACCTCATCTATGGGCCCAACGAGGCCGGCAAGAGCACAACCCTGCGGGCTATCACCCAATTGCTATATGGCATCCCTGCCCGCACGGATGATGACTTTCGTCACAGCATGAAGACCCTGCGGATTGGTGCGACTATTCGAAACGCGGAGGAGACCCTGTCGTTTCTCCGGCGCAAGGGCAACAAAGGGACCTTGCGCGATGCGGACGACAAGGCGTCGTTGGATGATGATGTGCTGACCCCATTCCTGGGGGGCGTGGATGAAGAATCTTTCACCCATCTCTTCGGCTTGAGCCATGCGCAGTTGGTTGCCGGCGGGAAGACGCTTGTGCAGGGTGAAGGCGATGTGGGGCAGGCCCTGTTCTCGGCGGCCTCGGGTATTGGCAGCTTGCGAAAGGTGTTGGAAGGCCTTGAAGAGGAAGCGGGTGAGCTTTTCAAGCCCAGTGGTTCCAAGCCCCGCATCAATGCCCAACTCAGTCACTACAAGGCCTTGCGAAAGTCGGTGAAAGAGGCGCAACTACTTCCCAAGGAGTGGGCAGCCCAGGCCGAAGCCCTTGCCGAGGCGCGCCAGGAGCGGGAAGGCGTGCTCACGGCCATCAAAGACCTGACAACGGAGCGGAGCCGTGCCGAACGAATTCTCAAGGCCCTCCCGCTGGTGGCCCGACGTCTCGAACTCATGACCGAACTCGAGGGCGTGGCCGATGCCGTGCTCCTGCCCGATGACTTTCGGGAGCGGCGCATCAGCGCGTCGCAGTCTCTCGCTGCTGCCCGGGAACAGCACCGAATCGCCGAGGCCAACCTGAGCCGCCTGCAGCAGGAACTCGATGCTTTGGAGGTGGATGAATCTCTCCTGGCCCAGGAAAGTCGGATTGAGGCGCTCCACGGCCGTCACGAGGTGATGCGAAAGGCCCTGGATGACAAGGCACGGGAACTGCTTCCGGAGCATCAGCAGCGGGAAGAAGAAGTTGCCCGCATCCTCCGCACCCTGAAATGGGACCGGCCCCGAGAAGAGCTCGAATCGCTCCGTCCCGAGCCCGGAAGGGCGCGACGGATCAATGAGTTGGCGAGCAGCCAGCAACGTATTCAGCAAGAGCGGGCCCACACGGCCGCCCAGCAGCGTAAACGTGGTGCCGAGGTGACCCGCTATCAGGCGGTCTGTGCCGGGCTGGCCGATGTGCCCGATAGCGATGGCCTCCAACGTGTGATTCAGGCGGCCCGCCCCCTGTGCAGCCGCGCCGAGGAACAGCGTAACCGCGCCGAGGCCATTGCCCGATTGGAAAACGTCATCGCACGTGACCTTGGTCGCCTCCCGGGGTGGTCTGGAAGCGTTGAGGATCTTCAGGCCCTGAAGGTGCCACCTGCCAGTACGGTGGAGCGCTTTCGGGTCCAATGGGAGTCCGACGAAGCCGATGCCCGTCGTCTGGAAGAAGAGGAGCGCGCGCTGGAGCAGGAGCGTGCCGAGATAGCCGCCCAACTTGACGCCCTGCAACGTGCCCAGGAGGTCCCCACCGAGGCGGCCCTTCAAACCCAACGGGAACTGCGCGACGCCGGATGGCAGCTCGCCCGGAGCGCCTGGGAGGCGGGGACGCCCCCGGAGAAGTTGACGAAGGCGACCCTGGAACCTTTCCGAAACCGCCTCGCGGAACATCAGGTGACCGAAACGAATCTGGCCGATGCGGTGGAAGCCCTCACGCACCATGCCGATGAATTGGCTGATCGCCTGCGACGGGAATCCGATCGGGCCGCGCACCTGGCACAGCTGGAGAGTCGCCGGGATGGGATTGCCGAGCGAATGACGGCCTTCGAGCGGCGCAAGTCCAAGGCGGAAGGGGCCCGTCGCGCTCAGCAGGACGCATGGCACACCCTCTGGGAAGACCTGGGGCTGGAAGCCCGTAGTCCCCAGGAAATGGCCGAGTGGCGGGCGGACTATGGGGTCCTGCTGGAGAAGATGGCGGAAAGGGCGGAGGCGATGGTGGCCCAGTCGGCCTATGAAGAAGCGGCGGGGCAGATGACCGCCCAACTGCGAAGTGCCCTGGAGGCGGTGGGGGTCGGCGCGATTCCGAAGGAAGGCGGCCTGCTGGAACTGGTTTCCCTGGCGGAGGAAGCGATGACGGCCGCACGAACGAAACAGCAGGAACATACCCAGGCCGCGGCCCAGTTGGCGGAGGCGGAGCGTGCGCTGGCCGATCTGGCGGAGGAGCAGGCGCGCCTCGAAGCCGAGCAGACCGAGTGGGACACCCAATGGGCCGAACTGATGGGCCGCATGGGGGCTCGCCCGGATCAATCGCCGACGGAAGCGACGGCCAAGCTTGAATTGTTGGACGGGCTCTTCCGTGCCCTGGACCGTGTGGCGGCGCTGGAAGGGCGCATTGCCCGCATTGACGAAGATTACGGGGCCTACCTCGAAGAAGTGGAGCATCTGTCCAGCGCAGCCAATTCGGCTGGCGTTGACGCCCCCCTCGAGAACCTCGTGCCCGCACTCTTTCAGGCCCTGAAGCTTCATCGGGGTCGGGCCGTGAGCCAGGCAGGAATCTTGAAGCAACAATCGGAGCAGGCCGAATCGCTGGCCATGGCGGAAGCGGCCGTGGAACGTGCCGAAGGGGAGCTCGCCGATCTCTGTGCCCTCGCCCAGGTGGCTGACTCCGCCGCACTGGAAGAGGCCGAAGAGCGCTCCGCCCATCGCCGTCAGTTGCTGGCGGATCAGCGGGCGATTGAGTCCCGCATCCTCGATAGCTCTCCGGGACAGGCCCTGGATGATTTTCTGGCGGCAGTGGGAGCGGCCGAGCACGACACCCTCGCCGCACGGATCGAGACCATCGAGCCCGAACTGGCCGAGCTGGAAGGGCGCCGGGACCGTCTCTCGGAAGTTATCGGCGATCAGGAAGGCAAATTGAAACAACTGG
>JAUIMA010000449.1 GCA_030432675.1 Candidatus Hydrogenedentota bacterium
AGCTGCTTGATGTCGCCCCGGTCCAGAAACTTGAGCACCTTCTTTTTCAGTTGGCCACTCCCTTTGCCGGGTATAATTTCCACGAGTTTGATCCGCTTGTCCACCGCTTCGTGAATGACCCGGTTCAACTCATCTTCGATGCGCTGGCCCTTGTTATAGATATCGTGCAGGTCTAATTTCAGCTTCGCCATGATCGTCCTATCGGGTACTTGTACCGGTCGCGCCCATGGGGTACCATCCTTGGACACCCTCAACGTGAATCCTCCTAGTCAGTATATAAGATTCATGAAACAAAGGCGAAACACGACGAAAATTGGCGTCACTCAGATTGTGCACGCCAGGCATCTCAACGTAATTGGAGTTATTGAATGAAATCCCTCGTTTCTCTTCCGGGTCTGCTTTCGGCCCTATTGCTGATTGCCGTCAGCGCAATCCATTTGCCGGTACAGGCGGACGTCATCTCCGTACCTGCCAACCTGCTTCTTGCACCCACAGAGGAAAACCCGCGCAATTCGGAAGGCGATTTCATCGCCCTGAAGGATGGTCGGGTATTGTTTGTTTACACCCACTTTTCGACCGGTGCGGGCGACTATGCCCAGGCCCATCTTGCCGGGCGCTACTCTTCTGACGGCGGGATTACCTGGGACGAAAACGATACGGTCATCCTCCCCTTTCCGGGCGGTATGAACGTGATGTCGGTTTCGCTCTTGCGCCTGCAGGACGGACGGATTGCCCTCCTCTATCTCCATAAGGTGCACGAAGACGAATGCATTCCCATGTTGATGTTTTCCACCGACGAAGCAAAGACCTGGTCGGCACCGGTCCAATGCATCACAGACCCGCTCGGCTACTACGTGGTCAACAACGACCGCATGGTCCAGCTGAAGAGCGGACGACTGCTGATTCCTGCTGCCCGCCATCTCCTCAAGGGAGAAACTGATTTTCAGCGGGGCAAAGCCCTGTGCACCATCTCCGATGATGGAGGCCAAACCTGGCACATGAGTAAGACCACCCTCGTTGCACCGGATGACATCAAGTCGGGCCTGCAGGAACCGGCCGTGCTCGAATTGCTGGACGGACGGGTGCTCATGCTCATCCGCACGAGTGGCGGGGCCCAATACCGCTCCTTTTCTGAAGATCAGGGCGAAACCTGGTCCCCGGTGGAGAAGACCGCGCTGGACTCACCGGTTTCACCGGCCACCGTGGAGCGATTTCCCGACAGCGATGACCTGCTGCTGGTCTGGAACGACCACACCGATGTGGGCGAGGCCCGTCGTGGAAAACGCACTCCCCTGCGCGCCGCCATTTCGAAGGATGACGGGAAGACGTGGCATGTCACCCAGACCCTGGAAGATCTGGCCTCGGGGTGGTATTGCTATATCGCAATGGACTTCGTCGGCGACCACGTATTGCTGGGCTACTGCGCCGGAGACCGCCGAGAAGGCAATGGACTGGAAACAACCAAGGTAACGCGCATCCCCGTTACCGATTTCTATAAAGACCTGGGCACTGCCCGTACCATCAAGGAGAACTAGGATGAAACGAATAATCGCTGTAGCGCTGCTTGCCGTAGTCGCCGGAATCGCTGTATCCAATGTGGCCGTCAAGGCCGTTGAAAAGAAGGAAAATACCAAGGTGCTTCGTCATATTGTCATGTTCAAATTCAGCGATTCGGCCCCCAAGGAAGACGTCCAGAAAATCGTGGACGCATTCATTGCGCTGGAAGGTAAAATCGACGTCATCGCCGACTTTGAATGGGGCACGAATGTGAGCAAGGAAGGCCTCGGCAAGGGCTTGACCCATGGCTTCAACTTGACCTTCAAGACCCAGGAAGACTTGGATGCGTATATCGTCCATCCTGACCACAAGACCTTTGTGGCCATGCTGGGCGACAAAATCGCCGACGTCTGCGTTTTCGACTACTGGGCGGAATAGCCTTCCAGCTTACTGTCAAAAAGTTTCTGGAGAGAGGCCGCCTCGCTTTGAGGCGGCCTCGGTTGTATCCATTGACATATAGGCCGAGCAATGTCAGTATAAGACCGTAATCAGGTCATCCATTGTTGCGGGCACCTCGTTACCGTAAACAGGAAGGGCCTTTGGCAGGGCATTTCCCGAATTGAGTTTAGGGCAAGCCCGGTATCACGCCGGGACAAGCAACAGAAAGGGGCATATTCAACACGGCTTGACCGCAATGCGGGGCGCGGCACGTACACGTATGTGCCGTCGCATGGGTCAGGTTTTACTACGGCCATCCTCACGGTGCCATGCTGTCCCACCCGGCAGCCCGGCGAGATTTGGGGTCCGTGTCCGGTTTTTGTGATTGAGCGGTGTCTAAGGGGCAAATCGTAGCCCACACCCTCGGCATACGAAATCGACTCACACGGTGGCCATCGCGGCAGAAAAGAGGAACTACATGGATTCGGTATCGGATATTGCGCTATTGCAGCAATGGCGTGACGGGCGGGATGCCCATGCGTTCAACACCCTCGCGCAACGCTACGGCGGGCTGGTGTTTGGGATCTGCAATCGGGTGCTCAAAAATGGGGCAGATGCCGAGGAAGTAACCCAGGAGTGCTTCCTCAAACTGGCGACTCACCCCCGCCCTCCCGAACGCTCCCTTGGCCCCTGGCTCCACTCCGTGGCAGTGCGATGCTCTCTGAACCACATTCGCTCAGAGTCCCGCCGTCGTCATCGGGAAGCGGCCTTTGAGGCCGAACGTGCCGAAGGCGAGCTCCCCCGCGCACGGGAGATTATCGAGCACGTCGACGAAGCCATTGCGACCCTGCCCGGACCGTTGGCCCACTGCCTGGTGGCCAGCTTCCTGGAAGGAAAATCGCAGGGCGAAGTCGCCCGGGAGTTGGGCCTCTCTTCACGAACCGTACGGCGTAAGACAGACGAGGCCATCGCACGGGTTCGGGAGCTATTGGCCGCACGGGGCATTGTTACGGGAAGCGGCGCGCTTGGAATTATTCTAACCGGTTTGGGGGCGGAGGCACTTCCCCCAACACTGGGAATCGCCTTGGGAAAACTGGCTGTTGGCGGTGACACCGCAACGGGTCAGCTAACTAAACGGGCTGTGGCAGAACGGGCAACAACAAAAGGAGGCACCCTCACCATGAAGCAAGTAATTTGGGCTGTGGCAGGCATCAGTCTTGTAGCAGGAAGTATCGTCTGGAACGAACGGGGCGGAGGTACAACGCGGAAAATGGTGGCGGAGCAAACCGTTCATGCACAGGGGGTGGCATCACCGGTAGTCACTGTGCCCGCTGCGGTGACCGCCGTGAACCCCGTGGCAACAGGCCCTTCCCCGGTCACGACGGGCACGGCATCAAGGCCTTCATTGCGCTCTGTTTCCGACATACCGACGCTATCCGACCCAGCGGATTTCGCCTCGGTCACCGGCGTCATCGAGGATATGGCCGGTCAGCCCATCTCCGGGGCCCGGGTCTCGGCCCTGGTGGCGGGATTGACGCTGGAAGAGAGCGACACCGTGAGTCTGGAAGGCTTTCCCCTGGTGATGAATGACCTTCCGGGGCCATTGTCCTCCCAGCGCCCGCACCGGGTGATGGAAAACGCCCTGTCGGCCCCGGGGCATCAATTCAACACCCGCACAAACGATGTGGGAAGCTATCACATGGGGGACATCCCCTATCGGGGCCATACACGGGTGTTCGCGGAAGCTGATGGCTTTGCCCCGATGATGAAACGAACGGATTTGGCGGTGGCCGAAGAGCAAACAATGCACTTTTCCCTGCGCTCAGCGCGCCCTCTGCGGGGACGAATCCTGAGCCCCACCGGCGGCGGCATTAAAGGCGCCCGGGTCGCCGTTACGGGAACGCGCAGCCAAGGCGGCGGCGGCGGCTCCAGCCGCTCCCCGTTGCCGGAACCCTTCTGGGCCGAAACGGACGGGGCTGGGCATTTTACACTCTGGATAGCCGATGCGGAATGGGCAACGCTTGTGGTCCACTCCGATACCCACGGAAAAGGGGCATTCTATGACGTGCCTGTCGGAACGGAGGAATCGGTCCCGCTTCCGCTGGCATCACGAATGGGTGCACTGAAGGGGCAACTCTTGCTCTCCAACACCGAGCCCGCCCGAGGCTATTATATACACGTGGCGGGAGCCCTGCACCGAGCCGACGCTCCAGAGCCTGAGAATGGTCCCCGATTCGCGCTGGATGGATCCCGCTTCGAAATTCAAACCGATACGGAGGGAAATTTTGAAATCGCCCCCATCCCGACCAACGAGGATTATGAGGCGGCATTCTATGATGAGTCCGGCAAAAAAGTTGGCGATGCCGCATTACCCGTGCTTATGCCGAAAGTGGTGACGCCCTGGACCCATCGTATTGATACCCCAGAGCGATTGACGGGAACCGTGATTGCGGAAGGCACGGAAAAAGGAATGGCCAATGTGTTGGTCCGTGCCATTTTCGCATCGGACCTTGGGCACCCCGGGCTGGACATCGACAGCACGATGACGAACGCAGACGGGACCTTCCACTTAGCACTCTATGCCGGTGCCGGGGAATACCTGGTGCAGGCCACGACCGACCCCTACGCGGGTGTTACCCACGAGCCCCGTCTCTTCGAATCGGTCGTGGTTAAGCGGGGCAAGCCCTCCCGCATAACCCTTCCCCTTCCTGAGCGGTGGTCCCGCCAATTCAGGGTCGTCGACCCCCATGGCGCCCCCATTTCCGATGCGACGGTACGCCTCAGCCAGTCTGGGCCCCATGGTGGATCTCAGCGCGCCTTACGGGACACTAACACCGACGCTACCGGCGCATTCCACTTTGACCAGCTGTCCGGAGATGGCGAATCTACGTTTACCTTTGCGAAAGCCGGTTATCTGGACACGGAAAGTGCGACCCTTGCCGCACCCGACGGCGGTGGGCTGGCGGAAGAAATTATCACCATGTATCCTGCGGCCACCGCCTCGCTACGGGTCCTGGATACGGCGGGTTTCCCACTGGCAGATACCAAACTTTTTCTTACCAGTGTTTATGGGGCGGGCACGCAACAGAGCATCGACGTTACCAGCGATGCGCAAGGATGGATCATCCTTCGGGACTGGCTTCCCGCTACCGTGGTCGAACTCCATCTCCGTTTGCCCGGAGAGGCCACGGCAGAGGGCACGATCCGATTTGTTGGGGGAAATGGTCCGCCATCCCTGGCCATGCGAGAGCGCATGGCAGCCCTGTCTGTCGAAATGGCCCTGGAGCAAAACACTCCTTTTGTGCGGCTTGACGGTGTAGCGC
>JAUIMA010000450.1 GCA_030432675.1 Candidatus Hydrogenedentota bacterium
GTTATCTTTGAGACCAGCAAACGGATGATGGCCCTGGGCCACGAAACCGAAGTGCTCTGCACCCTCGCCACGGCCGACAAAGACCGGGAAGTGATGGGCGGTCTGCAGGTGCGCCGCTCGCCCTATTTCTATCCCTATATCGGGTTGAAAGAAGAGGCCAAGCGGGTCCTGGATAAGAAGGGCGGAAGTCCTTTTTCCTTTCACCTCATGCGTGCCTTGAAGCAGGTGCCCGAGCTGGATCTCATCCACCTCCATGTGGGTAACCGCATTGGGGGTATCGGCCGATACGTCGCCCGCAAGCGGGGTATCCCCTATGTGATGTCCCTTCATGGCGGCGTCTTTGACGTGCCCACCCATGAGGCCGAATCCTGGACCGCCCCCGCCAAGGGAAGCCTTGAGTGGGGCAAGGCCCTCGGCTGGTGGATTGGTGCGCGGCAGGTTATGAGTGACGCCAGTGCCATCCTCTGCGTGGGCTATCCTGAAAGCGTCTTGACCCAGAAGAAACTGCCCGACACCCGGGTGCTCTATCTGCCCAACGGGGCCGACACCAAGCGTTTTGCCACGGGCGACGGACCGGCCTTTCGCGCCAAACACGGTATTCCGCAGGATGCGAAGGTGCTGCTGACCGTGGCGCGTATCGACGCCCAGAAGAATCAGCTGCTGCCAGCACGGCTATTGCCCCAATTGCGCGCGGTGGATGACAAGACCCATCTCCTACTCGTGGGTAATGTGACCAATCCAGCCTACCACGACAAATTGGTGGCCGAAGTGGCGGCACACGGCCTGGCCGATCATGTTACCATCATTCCGGGTATCCCGTCGGACAGTGGCGAGTTGGTGGATGCCTATCACGCCGCCGATGTATTTTTATTGCCCTCTATCCACGAGCCCTTTGGCATTGTCATTCTGGAAGCCTGGTCTGCCGGGTTGCCCGTGCTGGCCAGTCGGGTGGGTGGCATTCCCCACTTCGTGGAAGACGGGGTGGACGGCCTGCTCTTTGACCCTGAAGAGGACACATCGCTGATCGCGGCCTTTCAGGCGCTGACCGACGATGGGGCGCGTGCGAAGGGGTTGGCGGAGATGGGTCAGAAGAAGGCCCGGGAAGAATACGACTGGGATGCGATTACCGGTAAACTGATTGGGATCTACGACGAGGTGCTGCATGAAAATTCTGTTTGCCAATAACCTCCGCGGTTACTACGGCGGTGTCGAGCAAGTCATTCTGAACTATACGCGGGGCCTTACCCGTCGTGGTCACGAGTGCTACTTTGCCTATGGGGTCGACGGACGTGATCCGGAAGAATTCGGGGCACCTTTCATCGAAACCTATCGGTGTAGCGAATTCTGCGCCGAAGGTACCGAGGGTCAGCCCTTTGATGCCATCCTGGAAACGGTAAAGCCCGACGTGGTGTTCTTTCACAAGGTGACCAACTTGCCGCCGGGGCTGGAGCACAACCCCGATGTGCGCAAGGTGCGCATGGTCCACGATCATGACCTCTGGTGTCCCAAGGGCACCGGCTACTTTACCCACAATCGCATGACCTGCCACGTGGCGGCCGGATGGCGCTGCTACCTCGACGGGGCCTTCCTCGAGCGCAACCCCGATGGGGCCCTGCCGGTCAAGCTCGCCAGCATTCCCAACAAGATCAAGGAAATGCGACGCAACCACCATTTTGACGCGACACTCGTGGTGAGTACCTATGTCCACGAGCAGTTGGTCATCAACGGTTTCCCCCCCGAGCGGGTGCATATCTGCAATCCCATTCTCGAGCTGGGCGATCCCGATCCTACGCCCGTGCCCGAAGAAAACAACGTGGTCTACATCGGCTCGTTGATTCGCGGGAAGGGCGTCGATTTCCTGTTGCGTGCCCTCCATCTGGTGAAGTGCCCCTTCCACCTCGATATTGTGGGCACGGGCCAGTACGAAGCAAAGTTGCGCGCCCTCAGCACCGAGCTGGGATTGGACGACAAGGTGACCTTCGTGGGGTGGGTAGATCACGAAGACGTACCCAACTACTACCGGAAGTCGAAGGTGATGGCCATTCCCTCGTGTTGGCCCGAGCCCTTTACGCTGGTGGGACAGGAATCGATGCGCCACGCACGCCCCGTGGTGGCCTTTGACGTGGGCGGAAACTCCAACTGGTGCGACCACGAGCACACGGGCTTTATCGTTCCGGAGCAAGACGTGACGGCCTATGCAGCGGCTATTGAGAAGCTGCTCACCGACACGGCCCTGGCCCAGCAAATGGGACAGAACGGTGTAGACCGCGTGACCGAGCGCTTTTCCTTTGAAGACTATCTCGACAAGGTGGAAGGCCACCTTAAGGGTGACGCATGAGCGAGGGTCCCAACAGTAGCGCACGCAAACGCCTCACCCTTTGTGTCTTCATCGATGCCCTGGGATGGGAGATTTTGCAGCGCCATGGATTCCTCGACGACATCCTCGTGGACAAGCAGCGGCTGGAAACCATCTTTGGCTACAGCTCCACCTGCGACCCCACGATTATCACGGGGAAGATGCCCCGCGATCATGGGCACTTCGCCTTCTTTGCTTACGACCCGAAGAAGTCGCCCTTTAAGTTTTACAAGCTGTTTGGCGTTCTGCCGCGATTTCTGATGGAGCGCGGACGGGTAAGGGCGAAGTTTAGCCAGATCATGAAGAAGGTCCACGGCTTTACAGGTTACTTCCAGCTCTACAACATGCCCTTCAAGACCCTGCACCTCTTTAACTACACCGAGCAGAAAAACATCTTTGAAGCGGGTGGCATCAACGGCGGACAGTCGACGATTTTTGACTACCTGCGAGAACGCAAGATTCCCTTTTGTCGCTCGGAAAGTTATGTGGAGCCCGAGTGTGTGGAAGAAATGGTCGATGCCGTGACCGCCGGGAAAATTGGCTTTGGTTATCTGTTCTTCGGCCGTCTCGATGCCCTGCTCCACCAATATGGCACCCAAGGCGCCCCGGTCAGCGAGCATATCGCCTGGTATGACGCGGAAATTCGTCGGGTCTATGAGGCTGCCCAGGCCAACTACGACGAGGTGAACCTCTTTCTCTTCTCCGACCACGGCATGACCGATATTACCGAGGTCTGCGACGTGAAAGGTCGTATCGAAGCCCTGGGGCTGCGCTTTGGCGAAGACTATGCGGTGGCCTACGACTCCACCATGGCCCGCTTCTGGTTCCTCAAGCCGGGCGTCCGCGAACAAATCGAATCGGCTCTGAAGGAAGAGCCCCTCGGGCATATCATGAGTGACGACGAGCTGACGGCCTATGGCTGTGACTTTCCGGGTAACACCTATGGCGAGCTGTTCTTCCTCATGAAACCTGGCGTGCTCATTTGTCCGAGTCACATGGGCGTGAAGCCCCTCGCGGGGATGCATGGTTTCGCACCCGAAGACAAAGACTCGGCGGCCTCCTTCATGACCAACGTGGCCCTTGCAAGAAAGCCCCACCGACTCGAAGATCTCTATACGATTATGAAAGACTCTATCGACGGAGCGCGCTTGGAAGAGGAGTCCGCCTCGTGATCGAAGCCAAGCACATCATCTTCTTTGCGGGCAGCGCCGTCTGTATCCCAGTCGGGATTCTTTGCGCCACCCAGTCTCGTAAGATGCTGGACTTTGTGTTCGTCTTTCTGGTCTTTGGCACCTGCATGCCCAGTGGTCTCTTTGGCTTTCCCACCGACATCAACTTCCTCAGCCGTGAGTGGTATCGGGGATCGACCCGGGGCGTCGAGATTTCCTATTTGGACCTGTTGGCCATTGTGCTTTTCGTCAGTAGCCTGGTGGTCCGCAATCGCGAGGGCAAGAAGATGTTCTGGCCGCCCTCGATGGGCCTGCTCGTCGCCTATTTTTTCTGGTGCCTGCTCAACGTAGCCGTCTTCAGCGACCCTAAGATATTCGGGCTCTTCGAGTTGACCAAGCTCATGCGGGCCATGCTGTTGTTTGTGGCGGTCTGCGCCTATATACGGAGTCCACGGGAAATCAACATTTTCTTGTGGGCCCTCGTGGGGACTATATTCTACGAGGCCGCTGTTTGTCTCCGGGATCGGTATGTCTACCATATTCATCGGATACGAGGTACCTTGGGGCACCCCAACTCGCTTTCCATGTACGCGCTTCAGTGCGTCCCCATTTTTATCACCAGCTTTTTTGCGAAGGACATTTCCCAGAAGTTGCGTATCGCCTGTGTATTCGCCTTTGTTGCGGCGGCCGGGTGTGTACTGCTGACCATCAGCCGCACCGGCTTCGCGGCCATGGTGTTGCTCGCAGGCGCTGCCTTCGGATTGGGCACGGGCTTCAAGCTCTCCGTCCGCAACGTGGCCCTCGCATCGCTTGGCTTGATGCTCGTCTCATTGATGGTTGTGAAGTCGTGGGATACCATCATGAGTCGCTTGGGTGGCTTTGATCTGCAACAGGAATACCTGGAAGGTGGGGATCGGGGGAGCTACTTTCGCCAGGCCAAGCCCGCTATCGTAGACAATCCGTTTGCGGGTGTTGGACTGAACAATTGGAGTTGGACGATTTCCAAGACGTACGGCCCACAAGCGGGGTTTGACATGGAACCCTACTCCAGTCTCCATGCTCCGCCCCACGGGGGCTGGCAGGTGGCGCCTGCCCACAACTTCTTCCTGCTGACACTAACGGAGCTTGGCTTTCCCGGATTGATATTGCTTGGATTATTCTTGATTCAATCACTCTGGATTGGGGGATCGGCGATCCTGGGGAAGCAGGGAAATCTGATCCGACTCATGCGGTTGGGCGTTTTTCTCAGTCTGTTGGGCGTGTTGATGCAGAGCTTTACGGAATGGGAGTTTCGCCAGACGCCCATGTACTTCCTGGGGCACATTGTAATGGCCGTCGGAGCGACTTTGTATCATTACCGTGCCAGGGGTGCTTCCGCATGACGGATAGAGTTGAAATCAGTAAGAAGCTGATCCTCATAAACTCCGCGAGCTCACTGCTTACCCGGATGTTGAGTATATCGGTGCTGGTTTGGCTGCAGCAGTACTTACTCGATAGAGTCGGGGTCGAAGAGTACAGCATCATGTATGTGCTCTATCAGGTGATGATGTTTACGCCATTGTTCACCACCGTACTCACCAGCGGAATAGGGCGATACATCACAGAGGCCTATGCCCAGGGTGACGACAAGCGCGTGGCTCAAATCGTGTCCACCATGTTTCCGATTCTGTGTG
>JAUIMA010000008.1 GCA_030432675.1 Candidatus Hydrogenedentota bacterium
CATTGATTCTGTATTACTTTCTCATACACCACCTCGGGTTGGCTTTCGTCGCCCTGCTGGTCATGATTCCGGCGGCTTTTCTCTTTGCCGCGGTGGCGACCTACATTGTAGGTCTCGTCGGTTCGTCCAATTCGCCCGTATCGGGTATGACTATCTGCGCCGTGCTCATGGCGGCCATCGTTATAAGCCTCACCGGAGGTTCCGGTGCTGGTGCTATCCTCGCAACCCTGGGCGTTGCGGGCGTGGTCTGCTGTGTGGCCTGCACGGCCGGTGATGTGGCCCAGGATCTGAAAACCGGTCAATTGGTGGGAGCCACTCCTGCCCGACAACAATGGGCGGAAGTGCTCGGCGTCGTTATACCGGCCCTGACCATGGCCCCGGTCCTTACGCTCTTACACAGCACCTATACGATAGGTAGCAAAGAATTACTTGCGCCCCAGGCGACCCTTTTCGCCAGTCTGGTCTCCGGATTCTTTGGTGAGGGGTCCTTGCCTTATCCCATGATTATTGCCGGCATGGGGGTGGGAGCAGGCATTCTCCTGCTGGACGCCGTCCTACAGGCCAAGGGCCTGGAACACCGCCTTCACGTTATGCCTATCGCCGTGGGAATTTACCTGCCACTAGCCCTGTCCGTACCGATTGTCCTGGGGGGCCTCCTCCACACGTGGATTAGTGGCCGGCAGCAGGCGAAGGAAGAAAACCATGGTGGACTGCTCTTTGGCTCGGGCTTGATTGCCGGTGAGGCGCTCATGGGTATTGGATTAGCGGTACCCGCCACGTTGGGAATTAATCTTGCCCTCAATATGGAAAGCGTACCACCCATTCTTCGAGCCGGGGTCTCCATGGTACTCTTCCTGGGTATCGTCGGTACGTTCTACGTTGTGGCAGGCCGTCGAAAGGGCGAAAGTTAACCCGGCCGGAAGGCCTTAGTTATCCGACACGACCACCGCCGCGTAGGGCCGGGCCTCCTGTTCCATCGTCTTGGCAAAGGCCTCGATGGATTGGGTTAATTCCTGGACGAGTTCGGGATGGTCGGCGGCAACATTTTTCGACTCACCGATATCGCTTTCTAGATTGTAAAGCGCCAGCGGAGTCTCGAGTTGTTTGTACGTGACCGGAAGCCCTCCGGTTCCGCCATTCCCGCCATCGAGACTGCGATATTGGTGGGGCACATGTAACTTCCAGTTCCCTTTACGAACGGCCACCGGCTGGGCACCGCGATAGAAATAGAAAATTTCGTGTAGGGTGGCGTCGGAATCTTCTCCGGAGAGCAATGGCCACATATCCTCCCCGTCAATCGTGCGTTCTTCAGAAAGAGGTACGCCGGCCCGTGCCGCTACGGTGGGAAGGAAGTCGAAGTTGGACACGAGGGCATCACTGACCTGGCCAGGCGGTATCTTGCCGGGCCAACGAACAATACACGGCACCCGGTGACCACCATCCCAGGTAGTTCCTTTGCCTTCGCGGAGGGGGAGTGCCGAGCCCGCGTGATCGCCATAACTCAGCCAGGGACCGTTGTCCGACGTAAAGAAGACGATGGTGTTTTCGTCGATACCCAATTCCTTGAGGGCCCTGAGAATTTCCCCGGTAGACCAATCAATTTCCATAATGACATCGCCATACATGCCTTGTTTCGATTTGCCACGAAACTTGTCAGACACGCCCAAGGGGACATGGGGCATGCTGTGGGCGAGATAGAGAAAGAAAGGCTTTTTCGCGTTGGAGCGGATGAACTCCAGGGCGTGCTCGGTGTAGCGTGTAGTCAGCTGGTCCTGATCGGGATTCTCTTCGATTATTTCGGTGCCCTCCATGAGAGGAAGGTCTGGGTAACCGGTGGCCGTCGGGTGTTTGGGCCACATGTCATTGGAGTAGGGGATGCCGAAATAGAAATCAAAGCCCTGATTGGTGGGAAGAAATGGGACGGTATCGCCCAGGTGCCACTTGCCGATACAGGCCGTGGCATAATCTTTTTTCTTAAGCACTTCGGCAATGGTCACTTCGTCGGGGTGAAGGGCCCGAAGTTTCTTATTGCTCTTCTTCTTGGAGGGTCCCAAGACAAAAGGGATGCCTACGCGAATGGGGTAGCAGCCGGTAAGGAGCGCCGCGCGCGACGGACTACACCCATTTGCTGGGCAGTAAAAATTGGTAAAACGAATGCCTTCTTCTGCCATTTTGTCGAGATGGGGCGTTTCAAAGTCCGTTGCTCCATAGGCGCCGGTATCGGCATAGCCCTGGTCATCGGTATTGATGATAATCACATTGGGTAACGCGGCCGCTGCGGTAGCCGCAAGAGCCCCCAGCATCCAAGAGAGGAGTGCGATACTGAAAAGGTGCTTATGCGTCATCATCTTCTTCCTCCCACGCCTCAATGAGTAGACTGTGACCAAATTCCCGGGCCTCGCGAACGAATTCCAGGGACTCGTCATCGTCATCGAGGGCATCTTCCACCACCTCAAAATAGGCGAGTGTGTCGCCGGGCGCCCATCCCGATTCGCGTATATAGAACCGGGCCAGCTCCTCGGCGCCAGCGGGTTCCTGGAAGTTTATCCACGCCGAAACATCCGCACATTCGAAGCCTTTGTGTTCCTCGTTGTCCGCATTGGGGGTGGCTGTGAGCGTAAACAAATACATGGATGGATTCCTTGCAATTTATGGCAGGTAGCTAAAAAGAGGGTGCCCTCGGCAATAGTCTACCTGAGACCCATAGCGGGGACCAAACCGCCTGTGGAGTCTGTTGGAGCGTTGAATAGAACGCTGGGTCGTGTCAGAATGGGTTTGGACGGTACCAAGGGAAAGGAACGGTCTCTATGATGCGACCCGCAGGTTTCAGCACGGTGACGCCTTACATTTTTGTCGACGGCGCCGCTGGATTCATTGATTTTCTTAAGGGAGGATTTGGAGCTATCGAGCAGGGTCGTCATAGCGCACCAGACGGTCGGATTGCCAACGCCATTCTCCGCATCGGTGAATGTTCGTTCATGGTCAGCGACGCCACTACAGATTTTCCGGCCATGCCTGCTGCCTACTATCTCTATGTGGACGATGCCGACGTCGCCATGGCGAAGGCAGTCAATGAGGGCGCCACACCCGTCATGGATGTGGGGGATATGCCGTACGGGGATCGCCAAGGGGGCGTACGTGATCCCTATGGCAATCTCTGGTGGATTTCCCAGCGGCTCGTCGATGAACCCTATTATTAGGCCGGTCACTGGTGCTGTAGTATATTTACCAGGTTTCCAAAGGGGTCTTCGACGAAGAACCTGCGCACCCCCCAGGGTTCGTCCACCGGTCCGTAGGTGATTACAAAACCGCCCGCCTTCATCCGTGCTGCAGCTTCATCTAACGAGTCCACCTCTATGGATACGCGGGGAAGGGGTGTTCCAGAGCCTCCCTCCGATGCGATGCTGAGTTGTGGCATCATGGGTTCTGACGCACCATACGTTTGAATCCAACCCTGATCCATCAGGCAATCCAGGCCGAGTATGTCTTTATAAAACTTTTCGCCTGCGGCGCGGTTGGCGTCGGAGACGTGCAGATTGGCGACGATGCGTTTAACCCGCATGACTAGAGCCGCCGTATTCCGAAGCCACCGCCTACTTCGACTACCGCGCCGGTGGCATAGTCGAAATATCCTTCGCTGAAGGCGAGCACGGCCTTGCCCACATCTTCCGGCGTTCCCCAACGTTTTTGAAGCAGCAAGCCGTCTTCAATCAGGGCATCATACTTGTCCGTCACACCTTTGGTCATGTCCGAGCGAATGACGCCCGGCTGAATCTCAAAAACATTGATCCCATGGTCGGCCAGGCGAATCGTAAACAGTTGGCTGGCCATGGTGCCGCCCATTTTACTGATGCAATACTCCGCCCGGTTTACACTCGCCGCGGTAGCCGAAATACTCGTGATAAAGATGATGGTCGGCGTGATGGCCGGGGCGTTTTGCGGATTCGCCACAAGGTGGTTGGCCACGCATTGGGTGAGGAAGAAGGTGCCGCGCAGATTAATACCCATGACCCGGTCATAACTCTCGGGCGTTGTGTCCAGGATATCGAAGCGCTGGGCCAGGGAGACCCCCGCATTATTGACAAGGACGTCTATCTGACCAAACGCATCCAACGTCTCCTGAAGAATGCGGGGGTGGTCGTCCAGACACGCCACGTCGCCGCGGATAGGGCATAGTTGCTGACCCAAGGCCTCTACCGCCGCCTTGACCTCGTAGAGGCCGGAGGTGGTATCGGCGGGATCCGGATTGGTCGCCACACCGGCGATGTCGTACCCCTGGGCTGCCAGGGTGAGGGCAATACCCCGTCCGATACCCCGACTGGCTCCTGTAATCAATGCGACTTTTTTCATGATCAGTTCTCGAATGGTGCTACGTGTTAGACAGTAGAGCGGAAAGGCGGAGACTAGAGTTCCGGCACATCCAGCCAGCGGCGTTCTTCCCAACTTTGGATGCCGAGCTCCGCCAACTGTACGCCCTTCGCACCTTCGCGGAGTTTCCAGGGGAATTCCTCATCAAGTACAACGTGCCGTAAGAACTTCTCCCATTGTACCTTGAAGGCATTGTCATGGAGGGTATTCGTGGGCACTTCGGTCCACCCGGCGTTGAAGTCGATAGGACTATCAATGTCCGGGTTCCAAACGGGCTTGGGCGTGTTGGCGGCGTGCTGGGTAACACAATCACGCAACCCGGCGACGGCAGAACCCTTCGTGCCATCGACCTGAAGGGTCACGAGATCATCCCGGCGTACGCGCACGCACCAAGAGGAGTTGAAGTGGCAAATTACCTGCTTATCCGTTACGAACGTTGCGTAAGCGGCATCATCCGCGGTGCAATCGTAGGATTTGCCCTGTTCGTCCACCCGGGTGGGGATGTGGGTCGCGCCCAGGCAGGAGACGGAGGTCACGTTTCCAAAGAGATTGTCGATCAGATAGCGCCAGTGACACAGCATGTCGGAAATGATGCCACCGCCATCTTCTTTGCGGTAATTCCACGAAGGACGCTGGGCCGGCTGATCTTCGCCGGTGAAGACCCAATAGCCAAACTCACCGCGCACGGAGAGGATCTCTCCAAAGAAGCCCGTATCGATCAGATGCTTCAGCTTCAGGAAACCGGGCAGCCAGAGCTTGTCCTGCACCACGCCGTGTTTGATACCCGCTGCTTCTGCCAGCGTGTGAAGTTCCAACGCCTGCGCCGTCGTTTCGGCCGAAGGCTTTTCACAATAGATATGCTTGCCCGCCGCGATGGCCGCCTTGACGTCAGGAAAACGTCGTTGCGTCACCTGGGCATCGAAGTAGATGGGGTAGTTGTCATCGCTGAGCAGTGACGCCAGATCGGTAGAGTAGGGGAGGCCACCGTGGGCGTTGGAAAGCGCCTGCAGCTTGTTCTCGTTGCGGCCCACGAGGATAGGTTCCGGGAAGATCACGACGTCGTCATTGACCCGGATACCGCCTTCGGCGCGGATAGCGGCAATAGACCGGGCCAAGTGCTGATTTGTGCCCATGCGTCCGGTGACGCCGTTCATGATAATACCGACTTTTCGTACGTCCATGGTGAGTATTCCTTTAAGCTGGTTCGGACAGTCCCGAATTGCGTCCGTTGGAGTTTAACTCAGGATTCAGCCGTCGCCGGTCCGAAAAAGGTCAAATAGGTGTCGTTTTCAATCAGGCGTTTGAGGTAAACGGCCAATTCCATCATGTGGTAATCACCCCACATGGAGGACTCCCCGCAGGGCACGGATTGACCCTCGGGGATATAGTCCCAGCCGTTGGGTCGGTGATACACGGAGTGGAGGAGCAGTCCCTGGTGCTCCGGGTCCTCGGAAATATAGGGGGCACTCAACAGGGTCTTGGTAACCGCCAGGCCAGCATTGAAATACCGCTCGCCCGGTTCGGTATCCGTTCCAAAGTACTTGCCCAGGCGCAGGAGTCCCTGGGCGGAGATGGCGGCCGCAGAGCTGTCTACCGGTTCATGGGTGTTGTAGGGATCCGAGACCTGAGCGCTGTAGTCGGGCAGGTTTACCAGACCCGGCGCGCCCGTATCCCAGAAGGGAATACCGTCGAAGGTCGTGTGCTCGATATAGAAATCCGCCGTGGCCCGCGCCATTTCCAGCAGCATGGTGCGTACCGCTTCCTTACCACCGACGACGTCGCAATCGCTTTCACTGAGTTCGTCGATGAACTCCAGTTCTTCTGCGGCGCCAAGTAGTACCCAGGCGAGGCCACGGGTCCAGGTCGAAAAAGCCGAATAGCCCTGCTGCGTACTGGGGCAGCGGTATTGGCCGTCGGTCATGTTAAAAATGCTCTCGTGGACCACCCGGCCCGGGATGTCATAGATATCCCGGTCTTTGCCATAGTAGACATTGTAGCGATGCGTGTTCTGGATGTGCTCCAGGGCCCGCTGCGCCAGGGAAATCTTCTGATCCCCCTCTCCCATCAAAACGTGTCCCAGCTGGTGGGCTTTCATGAGGATGCGACAGGAACGAATGGTATCGCTGAAAAGCGAGTGTGGACCATTGAAGCTGTGGATATAGCCCGTGCCGTCGGCGATACGGGACCACCGAGCAGCCTGCACCGCACCCGAGGTCTTAATGGCTAGCTCATAAAAAGCCTTCACCTCTTCGTGCATGTCGATGCGGCCTTCGTTCGCGAGGCGCAATACGTTGCCATAGGTGGACAGGTTGTTGAAACCATGGTCGTGCACACCGATGTGGCTGATGTGGGGAGCCATATGGTCATGAATGCGGATCTTTGCCAGGTCCAGAAAGCGGCTGTCCCCGGTGGCATCAAATTGAAGCACCAGGCAGCCATACTGGAAACCCTGGGTCCATTCAGTCCATCCCCGACTGGTATAGGTGCCCGCTTCCGTAAAAACTGGCGAACCCTGGCTCGGAACCCAGGCCTCGTCCAGCCCGATCATGGTTTTTCCCGCCATTTCAAAGAAATCCCGGAGCGGTACCGAGAGATCAGCTGCTTTCGGCGTGGTAGTAATATCCATATCTTGACCTCAAAGGGGTTGGTGAATTCATCGTCCCCGTGGCAAATGGGGGGCGTTGACTGGGGTATGACCTACGTTTCGACCTCAGTATCCCACACGGACCCGGTTTCCTGCTTGGCAATTCGGGATAACCCCATGGTATATTGGGCAATGCTTTCGAAATTTCGCCTGAAATGACGTGTGAAGTGTCCTGAAAATAGTGTTTATGAAATGTTCTGGAAATAGGCCATTCAGGCAATGCAGGAGGTTAACGTCATGAACGCCGTACAAACCCCCGTATCCCTTCGCCTGCCGGATTATGGAATCTGGGTTGCCGAAAGTGTTCATGGTCCGACCTTCCGTATGGGACCGGAACGGCATGACTTTCATCAACTCTATATCGTACAGCGAGGCGAGGTGCTGTTGCGAGATGAACGGCTCTCCAGTCCGGTGTCGGTTGGTGCAGGCTCCCTCTGGGCCATTCCCCGCGGCATTGCCCATCAAATGGAGGATTCCTCAGAATCTATCCTGCTGCTGGCCTGTTTGAGTGAATCACTGTTGGCCCAATCCCCACCGCGGGCTTCACTTTGGCAATCGCTGTGCACGGGCCGCCGTTATCCCATTCGCCCGGACAGTGTTTTGTTTTCGCAGATTCTGGCCACCATGAATCAAATCCTGGCCGAACAATGGCAGGAGCAACCCGGACATGCGGTGCTCGTCGGGGCGGAAATGGATCGTCTCTTGGTGCGCCTGGCCCGTATGCATGACATGCCCGTCGGCAATTCGGCCGAGGACCGCGTGGCCCGCGTCATCGCACTGGTGGACACCCAGTTCTATGAGGCGTGGGATATCGACCGGGCCGCTACGCTGGCCCACCTCTCACGCCGTCGTTTTACGACCCTGTTCCGTGAATCCACGGGAAAAACGTTTAACGACTATCTGACCCGCGTTCGATTAGGTCATGCAAAGGCCCTGCTGCGGGGGGGACAGCACTCCATTCCGGGCGCTGCTTTCGCGTCTGGCCTGGCAGACGTCTCCCACTTTTACCGCCTGTTCAAGCGTGAGAACGGCTGCACCCCAGGCCATTGGATTCAACAGAACGATGGGAAGACCCCGTCCAAGTTGGGGGAATTACCAAACCGAGACCGTGGCGTTATAGAATAGATGCGGCCCTTACGCCCGCATAGGATGCGTAGTTTTCGAAGTTTTGCACCGGAGGATTGCCATAATGTGGACGTCTGTTGTGTTGATTACTTTGGCCATGTTGACTGCGGCCCCGGCCGACAAGGCCGATTTTTACGTAGCTACCCATGGCTTCGACAGCAATGAAGGTTCGGCTAAGGCACCTTTTGCCACGGTGGGCGCCGCCCAGCAGGCCGTTCGTCGGCGTATCACCGAGGGCATGAAAGATGATATCACGGTGATTCTGCGCGGTGGGACCTATCGCCTCCCTGCTCCGTTGCACTTTTCCGGACCCGACTCGGGAACACCTGAGCATGCCATCACCTATCGTGCCTATCCGGAAGAGACGGTGCTGCTCTCTGGTGGACGGGTCATTACGGGCTGGACTGCGGGGGAAAACAACCAGTGGACGACTTCACTACCGGAAGTTGCGGCGGGTACCTGGCGATTTCGCCAACTCTTTGTTGACGGTGAACGGCTCCCCCGGGGGCGCCATCCCAATGCACCCGGACTCATGCGGGTTGCGGGGGTGTCGGAAGATCTCACCGGCATCGTGCTCGATAGCTCTCCCGGTATAGAGAATCTCGCCGGGATGAACGCCGAATTGGTGATGTTCCAGAACTGGTCTATTTCACGTGCCCGAATCAGCTCATCGAGTGATCGCACCTTGGCCTTGGAGTACCCGATGGGATGGGTCGGACACGGCCCCATGACCGGTGCGAGTACCGGCAAACCGACCTACGTAGAGAATGCTCTTGCCCTGGTCGACACGCCGGGCGAATGGTACCTGGACGAATCGACGGGCGTACTTACCTATCAAGCTGCGGAAGGGGAGGATCCCACGACCCGCACCTTTATCGCACCCGTACTGGATTCCCTGATATCCGTTGAGGGTACGCCAGAAAAGCCACTCTACAATATTCATTTCGAGGGGCTGGATTTTGCCCATACCCGCTGGGACTTGCCCGAATTTGGCTATATGGGCATCCAGGCTGGCCACTACGGGACATCTATCGATGAACCCACCTTCGTGTTGCCTCTCGCCTTGTCATTTATTTATGCGGAGCAATGCAGCATTACGCAATCGACCATAAAACATCTTGGTGCGTGTGGCATAGGATTTGGCGCGGGGGCACGGAGTAATCGGGTAGATTCCTGCACACTCGAAGACATCGGGGCCAACGGCATCATGGTCGGCTGGCGTGGGCGGGGAGAAATGATGCCTGGTTCAAAAGACGAAGATAGCTTTCTCTCTGCCGACTGGAGCCAACCGGTTGATGTGCCTTTGGCCAATGTGGTTACCCGTAATCGCTTACAGCGCTGTGGTGCGGTCAACCATGGGAGCGTGGCTATATTCGACGCCTTTGCTCAGGGAACCGCCATTACACAGAACGTCATTTCCGATTTGCCCTACACCGGTATTTCTATTGGATTTCGCTGGAACGAGTCTAAAACAAGTCAGCAGAAGACCCTTGTCGCGGAAAATCATGTGTATGACACGATGAAAATGCTGGCCGATGGTGGCTGTCTCTACACCCTCGGATTTCAGCCGGGAACAGTCATCCGCGACAACCTGTTTCATGATGTGCACCGGAGTAAATTTGCCCACGGAGGTGCACCGAATAACGGCATCTTTTTCGATCAAGGGAGTAAGGGGTACACCGTTGAAAACAACACGATCTACAACACGTCGGGCGACCCCATTCGATTTAACCAAACCAACGACGAAAACATGACGTGGAAGAACAATCGACTGGGGGTTGGCGCAGACTCGGTGATCAAATAACGTTATCCATCCCCGAGTGACAGATGCCGAGTCAGTCTTGAGGCAGAAAACACTGCTCCGCCAGCATCACCTGGGGCAAGCCGCCGGGACAAGTGTGGGTCGCCGCTTCGAAGGCGTGCCCACTCGTCATATGAAAAGGCAGGGCGCACGAGACCGAGATGCCGGCTGCGCGAATGGCGATGGTCCCGGACTCACTGTCTTCAAAGCCAGCCACGTCACCAAACTCCTCCGGGTGCAGTCCCAGACGGCCCAACGCGAGAGAATAGAGATCACGGTGGGGCTTGAGCCGCATCTCACAGGAATCTGATGCCGTGATGATCGCGTCGTAGAACGTGGCGGGTGACGCAAATCTTCCTGCCAATCGCGTTTTCACCTCCGCCGAAAGCCCCCAGTGGGAAAGGTCTTCAAGAAGTTGACGGAATACTTCGCCCAAGACGACCTCGGCCTCATAGGCGATGGAAGAGGTCACCAGCGCGACCTTCGCGGGCTGGGCTGCAAAGTGCTTCCCCAGGCGCTCCAGTTTCAGTTTTCCCTGCGCTGCATCGGGGTGGGGGACTTCATTCACGTGGAGGTGGGCTGCAAGGGCTTCGTAGCATTCGCCCGCTTCATCACCCAGCAGTCCGGATATCAAAGCCAGAAAGACTCCTATCCCCGGCATGGGTTGTATCAGGAGACCGTCCGAGGGCGCGCGTAGGTGCTTCGGTAAGGGGGCACCGTCGGCTGCCGCCACGGCGGACAAAAGCTCATGATAGCGTTGGTAGTAGATCTCAACGCCGGCACGGGTAAGCCGGGGAAAGTCGTTCGCCGGGTAGGCGTGGGAAATTTCCAGCGCGAGGGTGGCTATTGCCTTCTTTTCCGCTTCGCCATCGTGGCGTGGCAGTTGCGTCAGGGCGAGAAAGCGATGGTCCGATTTAAGAGACGCAATACCCAGAACCGAAAGCATACTCTCCAAATCGTGCACACGCGAAGCGTCCTGAGAAAAACCAAGGGTCCAGGCAGCGGCGTGGACCAGCGCTTCCATAAAGTTTGTGGGATTGATGGTTTCCAGATAGGTTTGCAGCAGGTACTCCACATGCCGTGTGCTGCTGTTTCCGATAATGTGTGGATAATCCTGATCCGGATCCAGGCCGGCCCACTCGGGATCCGCAATGCGTCCACTGATTCGCCCCACCATCGTTTCCAGAGCGTTTATACACAGGGGCTCCGTTGTCGTCGTGGTACCGTCCATATCCATGACGGCGGCCTTTAATCCATTTGCAACGTGGGTACAGGCGGGCGCCAATGGATAGATGTCATAGGGCGGAAAAACATGGGAGAGATTGCGCACGACGGCAAACTCCTCACCCAACTCGGTGAGTAGACAGGCCGCCGTTTTGGCATCTGTAAATTTTGGAATGGAAGAGGGCATTTTCAGACTTTCCCGCGCGAATTCGGTATAGTGAAGGTGTTGCCAATGGGAGCCGGAATCATACCGGGTCTTCCTGTGTGGTGCAACCCAACGATCGGGAAAGCGATACCATGGGCGATTCTTTCTTTAGTTTGTACGAACGGCCTGGGGCCCTGTGGTTTCCCGAGGATGCATCCGATACACAGCAACTATTCTACGAGAGCGTCGCCCAGTTTGCCACCGAGGAAATGGCGGCCACCGAAACGGCCCTGGAGGCTCGGGATACTGGTGTCGCCCGTCAGTGCTTTCAGCAATGTGCCGAGCTGGGCGTCTTCGCGGCTGAATTGGATGAGTCCGATGGGGGGCTCGGATTCGGCATTGTCGACGCAACGCTCCTCTGTGAAGCATTGGGGCGGGGGCACAGCCTCAGTGTGGGCCTCATGGTACATCAGGGGGTAGGAATGCTCCCCATCGCCGGTTTCGGAAGCGAAGCACAGCGGGCGCACTATCTCCCTGCCGCAGCGGCGGGGGAATGCATCATGGCCTTTGCGCTCACCGAGCCCCATTGTGGCTCCGATGCCCTTGCCCTGCGTACCTCGGCCACGCCCAATGGCACCGACTACGTCTTGAATGGCGCCAAGCAATTCATAACCAATGGGGCGTACGCTGGATGTTTTATCACCTTCGCACGGGTTCCCGAGGTGGGCATCACCGCCTTTCTCGTCGATCGGGAGACGCCCGGATTAACCATCGGACCCGAAGAGGAAAAACTCGGGCAACATGCATCGTCTACGTGCAGCGTCTTCTACGAGGACGTGCGAATCCCGGCTTCACAGGTACTTGGAGAGCCCGGTCAAGGCCATAGAATAGCACTCAACATGCTGAATCTGGGGCGGCTCAAACTCGCCGCCGCCAGTGTCGGAAAAATGAAACAACTTCTGCCAGCAGCATTGGCCTACACGCAGGAGCGGGAAGCCTTCGGCCATTCCCTTGCCGACTTCGGTATGGTGCGCGATCGTTTGGCCCGCATGGCATCCCAGCTTTTCGTCGTCGAGTCGGCGGTCTATCGGGTGGCGGGAAAAATGGAAGAGGCCTTGGCCCATGCGCGACAAAAACACGGCGCCCTGACCGGGGCCAAGCGTTTGGCCGTGTTGCAGGACTTTGCCTTCGAGTGTGCCCTGGTCAAGTCGCTGGCCACGGAATCCCTCGGAACATTTACAGACGATATGCTCCAGCTCTATGGTGGCTACGGATTCAGCGAGGAATACCCGGCGGCAAAAGCCTTTCGGGATGCCCGCGTTACCCGCCTTTATGAAGGTACGACGGAGATTTGTCGCCTCACCATGATGCAACGGTTATGGACGGAACAAGAGAACATATTGTCGGAAGCGCCGGGAGACCAAGCGGGCATCCCCGGTCAAAAAGCGTTGGTAAGAGAGATTCTATCGGGCTATGAAGTAACTGCTCTTCGCCAACAAGGAATTACCGGTGCCTTGATGGCGATTTGTGAACGAATCTACGCAGCCGAGAGTGCCCTATTGCGCAAAGGGGACACCCACGAAGCGACCGCCTTTTTCGTGGCGACGTCTACTGCAGATAACCTGTCCGACTTTCACCGAATCGCGGGCCATCTGGGCAGGAATGACTGGTGTGGCATCTTGACCGAATCGCGCTTTCCCGTTGCCGATACCGTAGCACTTCGGGACCGCCTTGTGGCCAGATTGCAGACGGGTGAAGCCCTATAGATATCCCATTGTTTCCAGGCTTTCCAGTACCTCAGGCGCAATACGTCCGTCGTCCGAATGGGGCATTGTATCGCCAAGCGCCTCCCCGCCCAGCCGTTTCAACGCTTCTGACACGAAATCTCCCCCGAAAGGATCGACATTCACGGTGGGGGACGCATCTTCCTGGTAGGGCGCAGACGCTGAGCGATAGCGCTCCATCCATTGAAGTGCCTTTGCACGAATCTCGGGGGCCTCGCTCATGATGTTTTGTGTTTCACTTGGGTCCTCTTGAAGATTAAAGAGCGCTTCCGCTGCGATGGGTGTCCACGGGGATAGGGGCAAAAAGTCTGCCGCCTTGGCGCGGTCCGCCATGACACCCTGCAACAGCCAGAATTCTTTACAAGCGGTGGCATTCAACCAGCGCGGGCCTGCAATATACTTGTAGTCGTCAAAAAGGATGGCATGCAATTGAGCCCGACTCTCGGGAAAGAGGCTGGCAAAGATGGGACCTTGACGGGGCCTGTAGGTCCAGGCATCCGAGCCAGCTTCAAGGAGGTATTGTCCGGAAACAGGCCCCTCGTAGGGTTCATGGTCCAACTCCGTGAGCTGCAGGAGCGTCGGCATGACGTCATAGATCGATACCCGCTCCGCAGCGGTTCCCGGTTGAATCAGATCGGGTGCGGAGATTATCAAAGGAATGCGCAACGTCTCTTCGAAGAGGTTCCAGGCATGATCCGCAAAGCCGTGCTCCAGAAATTCCTCACCATGATCGGAAACCAATACGACAATGGTCTTTTCCCGAAGCCCCATTGATTCCAGACCCTCCAGATAACGACCGATGCACTGATCGATGTACGCAATTTCGGCGTCATAATGCTTCTTTAACTCCGCCACCCGGGGGTCCGTACGAATCATCCCCTGGGTGACCAGCGCAGCGGGATGAATCTCCTCCGAGGGAGTCAATATATCTCGGTCCAGCGAAAAGGGTTCCAAAACCGATTCCGGTGGATTGTAGGGGGCGTGGGGGGCGTAGTAGTGGAGATATTGAAAGGTCGGCGCGTCTCGATGGCGGCGCGCAAAAGCCAGTGCTGCGGTGGTCAAGTCCCCGTCCAGGTCCGTCGAATTCGCCTGTCCAGGAAAGAGATCCGCCTCCTGGAAACTGTCATAGAAGCCCCGAAAACGCATCACAAATGATGTTGAAAAAATACCTGTCTTGTATCCGGCCGCTTCAAAACGCTTGGGGAGATTCTCCGCTTGTGGGGTCGGACGGGCCGTCCAACCCAGCCCTGTTGTGTTCATCGCAGGAGGCCGTCCCGTAAACAAGGCGCTCACCGCTTCCCCGGTGAACGTGGATGCGGAGTAGGCATTCTCGAAGCGCAATCCAGCGGCCGCCAGGGCGTCCATGTGGGGCGTGATAGCCCCGGCATGCCCATAACTTCCCAAGTGATCGGGGCGCAGGGTGTCCACCAGGATGATGGCTACGTTGTACGCGTCACCCGGAAGCGGGTTGGCGACCGGCAGGGGGGCCGTCGCCTTAGAGCAACCGACGAGGAGCAGACCTGGAAACAGCACTGTAAGCAGGGTGGCGAAGCGGAGAAAAGGAGCCAAAACGGGTTACCTGGAAGTTGGTGTAGCAGCGTTACGAGTCCTCGGGACCGAGGAAACTCCGTTTGAAGTATAGAGTAGTATCACGGAGTCCTGCAACGCGGCCCGAAAGCGAAAAGCGCTCTGACGATCTTCTCCGTCCCACGTTTCGATGCGGTCATAGTAGTCTTCTTCCACCATGACCGAGTGGCCGTCAATGGCCTGGAGCAGATAGCTTCCCTCGGACTCCGAATGGGGCAGCAATTCAAAATTATGGTCCAGCTCAAACAACGTGGTGGCATAGAGTACTTCTACGCGGCACTCCATGCACGGGGCATCGCCGAAATACCGCACGCCCTCTTCCAACCCCGTGCGGAGGACCAGGGCCCCATCATAGGAGTCCGGCTTATTGAGCAACACCAAGGTCTTATCATGACCGAAAGACTGCAGGCCGGATATCACATCGCGGGCTGTCTCTGCTGCATGATACCAGCGCTGATTGGAGGTCCAGAGGCTTGCACACTGAAGCAAGAGAAATGCCCCGAGCAATGCCCAACGCAATGGGCGGCGAGAGAGCCCGCCGAGGAACCACGCGGCGCCCAGTGCCGCAAAGAGTGAGGCGAGGTAGAGAAAACGCTCGCCCTCTACATTGGTCCATTGGATGCGTACGTTGATAACGGGCAAGAGGGCCAGCCAGAAGCCTGTGTAACAGTAGAACCCCCTTCGCCATGCCTTGCGTTTCCACGCGAGTACGGCCCACAAGACTCCATGGAGAAGGAGCGCGAGGGTGAAGATATCCCCGAGACGACTGGCCATGGGGGAGAGAAGAGCGGCAGTACTATCCGGCAATGGCGGCAGGTAAACCCGCCAGGCGAAGCGGGCCATGGCTTGGGCCAAAAGGTCCTGATGAAATCGAAGGTGACCCTGCGCGCCATAACCGGCGACAAAGGCACCGAGTTGCCAGTAGCGAAGCAAAAAATACCCGGTAACAATGCCCGTGGTTACTACGATGGATGAAATGGCATAACGCCGATCAAGGGTCACCACGCCTTCCTGCCAAAGAAAACAGGTCGTTGCAAGAACGAGGAAGGGCAGCGCCAGAGCAGACTCTTTGGAGGACAGGGCCAGCACAAAGAAGACGGCACCGGCTACCAGCATCCAAACACGGTGGAGTCGAAGTCCGTAAATCACGGTGCACAGGGTCAATAAGGAAAAAAACGTGGCGAGCAGATCGGTCCGTCCAGATATCCAGGAAACGGATTCGGCGTGACAGGCCAAGACCAGAAAAATGAGCCCAGCGAGTCGGGCCATGTCTTTGTGGCGTGCGGTGCCCGAAACAATCAAGAGGGAGACGCAGGCCACGAGCACGCTATTCGCCACATGGAGCACCACATTGCTGACATGATAACCGAGTGGATGAATACCCCAAAGGGCGTGCTCTGCAAGAAAACTCAGGCCCACCATAGGGCGTAGAAAGCCCCGTCCACTGCCGGTGGGGGCGAAGGGGAGTCCTCCTTCAATGACCGTGCTGAGGTGCAGGAAATCATCGCTGCTGAAATAGGAACGAAGGGCAGGTAAGAATACGATTGCCGCGATGAGCGCATACCCAAGCACGGTAACCAACCACCAACGGATTGTGGGTAGTTCCGGAGCCGTGTCATGTCTTTCAGACGGAGTAGACACAAGACTCCTTTCCAGCATCCCAAACAGCACACATGCTCTGACTCCAGGCAAGGGAGCACACACGGCATTCTAACGGCCGGATCACCGTGAAGGCAATACCACCGCGCGTTTTCAGGCGGATAGCACGGCCGCTTTACCCGTACGCCGCATGTCGAGCACTTCGGAATAGACCTGTTCGTATTCGGTCACGATATCATCACGACGAAATCCGGACATGGCCCGTTGATGGCCCCGCTCACCTAATTCCGCCGCTCGGGCAGGATTGGAAAGAATTTCCACGGCGCATTGGGTCATGTGCTCAATATCACCCACTTCGCACAGATAGCCTGACACACCGTGTTCGATGACTTCGATGATACCGCCACTTGCGGTAGCGATCACCGGCACCCGACAGGCCATGGCCTCTAGTGGAACCAGCCCAAAACTCTCATGTTCACTGGGCTGTATCACGAGATCGGCGCAGGGGATAATGGACTCAATGTTCTCATAGTTTCCGAGATATTTGATGCGGTCGGAAATGCCAAGTTGCTTGGCCACACCGACGGCCGCCATGCGCTCCGGTCCTTCACCGACCATCACCAGGGTAGCATCCACATGTTCTAACACCCGATTGAAGACCCGAACCACATCGGTAACGCGTTTCACAGGGCGGAAATTGGAGATGTGCATGATGATTTTGCTGTCGCCACAGCCCAATTGACAGGGCGTCAGGGAATTGCCGTTGAACTTCTTGTGATCAAGAAAGTTGTAAATGGTCTTGATAGGGCGCTTCAGCTGAAATTCGCGCATCGTCTCATCATTCAACCACTGCGAAACGGCGGTCACGGCGCAACTGCGTTCCATGGCGAATTTGGTGATGCGATAGAAGGACGGGTCACTCCCCACCAAGGTGATATCGGTGCCGTGGAGTGTTGTGACGATTCCGAATCGTTTTTCGACAGGAAGCATTTCCCGCGCGAAAATCGCTGCAGCCGCGTTGGGGATGGCATAGTGGGCATGCCATAACTCAATGTCATGCTCCTCAGCTACTTCACATATCTTGGTGGCAAGTGCCAGCGAGTAGGGCGGCGTGCGGAACAGGGGATAGGACACGGAATCCACATAGTGGGAAAAGATGTTCTCCCGATAGGAATTGTGACGGTAAGGGGGCTCAGAGGTGACAAAATGAACCGTATGCCCCCGTTCGGCCAGGGCGAAACCCAGTTCGGTAGCCATAATGCCGCTGCCCCCGGCGGATGGGTGACAAGTAATACCAATCTTCATGACGGTTCCTCCAGTTCAGGCGGAAGATTCATCGCTAGGGGTAGTGTGCCATAGAGCGGCTCGCCGTAGCGAACACCGATCGTGTTCCCCCAGTAGGCGGCGCGGGTCGTGATGGCGTCCCAAAACTGCGACGAAGCGACCAGGGTTTCCGGTCCGTTGTAATCGACGTTGTGCAATTGTGACTTAAAGGCCCGCAGGGCCTCCAGTTTTCTATCAAATACTGCTGAAATATCGACTACGTGGGTGGGCGTATTGGCACCCTCAAAGTAAGCCGTGTAGCCATAGAGCGACTGGGCCCGATAGGCCGGCGACTCCGTCTTCAGTCCATGTACACCCGAAAAAAAGTGGGCATCTTTCACCAGGTCATGGGCGGCCTCGTGATCGGGATGACGATCGGGGCGTAAAGGGCCTATCACGATGCGGGGGCGAAGCTGACGGATGATTTCCACCACCACACGCCGTTGCTCCGGCGTATTGGCGATGCCCCCATCGGGCAATCGGGCATTGATCCGGGCTGTAAGTCCAAGCAACCGGGCACTCTCCGCCGCTTCCACTTCACGCTCGGCCACCGTACCCCGTGAGCCCAATTCCCCTTGGGTCAGGTCGAGTATGGCGGTCGTCTTCCCAGCGTCGGCGAGCGTACACAGGAATCCACCCACGCCAAGATCGGCGTCATCGGGGTGGGCACCGATAGCCAAGACATCCACACTCACAACTCCACCTCCTGCACATCCTGATCAGCCGCATCGAGTTCTCGGATAAGTCGGGGGATAAGATCCCAGCCGTACTGGAACAACCACGAAAAGAGGGTGTAGTAACGTTCCTGAGGTTTGCGCTCCGGTGCCAGTTCGGTGCTGAGACGGGTCAGTTGATTGTGTACAGTCGCGGTGCGGTTCGCATCGGCCCGGAGGAGATTGCGCTCCAGGTGTTCAAGGGACTGTCGGACACTGGCCGAGAACTGATCGGCGAGATCGGTCGCGCCACGACCCGTTTTGCCAAGTCCCTTAAAATCATCGGAAAGCCCCTGGAGCGATGCCTCGATGGCCGACCGCCGTTCTTTAAGCAATGCCAGACTTGGATCTTGCGGACCACTGCGCAGTGCCCGTTCTTCCAACTCAGTAAGCGGAGCGGAAAAGTCGCTGGGTTTCAATCCATATTTATTCAGCAGCTTATTCGTTTTCAAACTGGTTAGCACGGCACGAATTCGGGGGTAGACGATGGGCATAGGGGTCTCAAAGGCCTCGAATACGCCCTTCAGCTGTCCCCAGTACGCCAATTCGCCCGGACCCGCGATGTAGGCGCGCACGGGAAAGAGGTGCTGCTGTACCACGCACCGAAGGGCTACGTTTGCCGTGAATGCCATGGGATCACGGTGGAGCCACGCCGTCATTTCCGAGGTGCTGAAACGCTCCCCCGTATCGGGCAAGAGAAACTTTCCATCCACATAGTGCACGCGACATCGCAAGTTCTTGTGTTCTACAAAAAAGTTGCAGCTCACCTCATCCTTGACCACCTGTGCACCATACCCGGCCTCTTCCAGTGACGCACCCCCCGCATTCAATCGGTTGGTACTGAGAAGGGGATGGGTTATCTCCTGCTCAAAGACCGGCACGGCGACTTGACGCGCTGCGTTAAGCTCCGGCGTAAACATCACGAGGGGGGTATCTCGAAAGAGCCGGGCCATCAGCCGTGCGTGCCATTCGGACAGGTTCTCGGCTGCGTCCACACTATCGTGCAGGAATGCCGCGATTTCCCCTGAAAACTCAGAGCCCGGGGCTTCTGCCACCGCGGTATCGATTAACCCGTGGAGCCCTTCGCGCGCCGGAAGTCGGAATATCGAAAGGGCCGGCTGTCCCGGCGTCCCCTCCCAAAACAGGGAAATGGCCCGGTGCTGCTTATTGAGCAAGTGGACCCGGCTAATCTCATCAAAATCGTGATCATCACCACCGACCCAATAAATGGGAACAAAGGATTCAGTCCCATCCTGGTTGGCTTTTTCTGCGAGCTTGAGCGCCGTAATCGCCTTATAGATCGTGTAGAGTGGGCCCGTAAAGATGCCGGGTTGCTGCCCCGTGATAAACACCGCTCCTGCACCATCGACCGGCTTGGGTGCGCCTAGGTGTTCCTGGTAGCTCACCATGTCCGCATGCAGCGCCGGGTCCCACGGCTTGGCCGCAATCGGATGGGTGAATACCGAGGAAGGGTGGGCGGCATAGTGCCTCAAGAGCGCCGGGGTCTCGTTCCTGTAGTCGCGGAGTAAATCAGCCATCAGTTCGCCCGGGTACCGACAATGATCTGTCGCGGGCGGAGAGGGTCCACCGCGCTTCCGTCGTAGTCCCCATAGCGGGCTTCCACCGTCAGTCCTGCTTCATCCAGCAGGGCATCCAACTCCACCGGAGAATAGAGTCGCACGGATTCAGAAGAATTGCTGACCGGCTGGCCCGCTCGCGAGACTTCGGTTACCTTGTTCACCCGCTTGGTAGATTCATCGACCCAGCGGCGCTCATGGATGTCTAAGTCGCCCGCCTTCCGGTGCGTCTCGGGATCGAGGTGGCTTCGAACGTAATCGGGATTAAGGTAGTCTACGAAAAAGCGCCCCTTGGGTTTCAGTGCCCGGGCAATACCTTGGGCTACAGACAGATTCTCGGAGTAGTCCTGAAAATATCCGAAGCTCGTAAAGAAATTTGCCACCGCATCAAAGACGCCTTCAAAGGGAATCGCCCGCATATCGCCCCGAAGCAGTCGAGCGGTTTCTCCCAGTTGGACCCGCGCGAACCCCAGCAAATCAGGGGAATAGTCCAACCCTGTCACGTGGGGGGTATGTTGCAGGAGGTGCACCATGTGCCGCCCATTGCCACAACAGAGATCAAGCACCGAACAGCTTTCACACAGCTTCAGTTGGTCGATGGCAAAGGCGGATTCTGCCGTAGCCGCCTCGACGGTCCGGTGGGCGTAGACTATGGGATAGAGGGCGTCAAAGGCGTTGGCAAACCAGTCTGTTTCCAGCTTACCCGAGAGCCGTTCCATTTCGCTGAGTGTCATTCAGATACCAAATAAGGGGGTGGAGAAAGGCGGCGTTTCCCCGTTGGGAAAACGCCGCTGTTCGCAGCAATTACAAGTTATTCACTCATATATGGATTACATGTCAATTGATTCGCTCGGAGCCAAAGGCCTCAGCCAGGATCACCGATCGTATGGAGCTTCAAGAGATTCGTCCGACCACCTGCGGCCAGGGGCGTACCTGCTACGATGAGGATGGTGTCACCCTCGGTGGCTGCTTTGCGATCGATCAGTATCTCTTCCACTTCCTGCACGAGCCCCTCGATTTCCTCAAAATCTCTGGTCAGAACCGCCGAGACCCCCCACATGATAGCGCATTTTCGACAGGTGGACACCTTATTGGTGAATGCCTTAATGCGTGTTTTGGGACGGTATCGTGCGATAGCTCCCGCCGTATAGCCGGTGGTCGTGAAACAAACGATGCGGGCGATATCCAGACTGGTGGACATACGGAACACCGCCTGACCTATCGAATCGGCGAATGAGTTCAGCCGCACCCCCGCCAACCCTTTCCGACGGGCCTGGAGCTCTTCGTGGCGGAGCTGCATCAGACGGCGCGTGGAAATGTTTTTGTGCAACTCCTGATCCGTGCGCAGAGCCACACGATGCATGACGGTGCAGGCTTCGATAGGGAAGTCACCCGATGCGGTTTCGCCCGAGAGCATCACGGCATCCGTCCCATCGTAAATTGCGTTGGCCACATCCGTCACTTCCGCACGGGTGGGGTGGTCTCCATCCACCATGGATTCCAACATCTGGGTTGCCGTAATGACAGGCACGCCCATTTCGTTACAATGGCGGATAAGTCGCTTTTGGATAGAAGGCACTTCTTCAAAATCGACCTCTACCCCGAGGTCGCCACGTGCGACCATAACAACATCGCTGAGGGCGGCAATTTCATCAAAGTTATCCAGGGCTTCCGGTCGTTCAATTTTTGCGACAATGCCCAATTCTGAATCAGCATCTTTCAGAATCTTTCGAAGCCCTCGAATATCTTCAGGGGACCGGACAAAAGAGAGGGCGACAAAATCCGCATCTTGAGTCAGGATAAAATCGAGGTCCTCACGATCTTTCTCGGTGAGCGAGGGTTCGCCAATATCAACGCCAGGGAGGTTAATGCCCTTGCTCTCTCCGAGCAGTCCGCCACGAACTACGACACAGTGAATTTCCGGCGCTGCCACGTCGGTTACCCGAAGCTCCAGGGTGCCATCGGCCATGAGAATGCGGTCATCCACCTTCACGTCGTGGGGGAGCTTTTCATAGGTCGTGGAAACCTTTTCCACGTTGCCGATCATAGTCTCAGAGGTAATCGTAAAGGACGCACCTGGATCGAGCCGAACCATATGGGGTTCTTCCAGTTTTCCAGTACGAATCTTTGGACCCTGCAGGTCCATCAAAACGGCCACGTTAGCCTGCATGCGCTCGGAGACTTCGCGAATTATCTGAAGTTGTTTGGCGTGTCCTTCATGGGTTCCGTGAGAGAAATTCAGTCGGGCTACATTCATGCCCGCGTTGATTAATTTTTCGATCATCTCCGGACTGGACGAAGACGGACCGATGGTACAAACAATCTTAGTATGTCGATGCATGGATTAATCCCAGGCTTCGAAGGCCCGATAAATTGCGTTTACCGCGCGCTCCAACGCCTCTTCTTCTACCCCGACAATAATGTTCATTTCTGATGAGCCCTGATCAATAACACGGATATTGACATTGGCCTCCGATAAAGCGGTGAACAAGCGCGCCGCTACGCCAATATGGTGATTCATGCCCAGGCCGACGGTGGCGATCATCGCCAGTCCGGAAACCAGGCTGATACTGTCAGGTTGACACCGCCCTTGGACGGTTTCGATCAGCGTGTCACCCTGCGTACCCAATTCTTCGTCTCTGAAAATAAGGGAGATCGTATCAATACCCGTGGGCATGTGCTCCCAACCGATGCCCAATTCATCCAGAGCGGTCAACACTTTCCGACCAAAGCCCCGTTCATGATTCATCAACGTCTTTTCAATATTCAACATGCTGAAACCCCTGCGGCCGGCAACGCCACAAAGGGGATGCTCGCTCTTGCGATGGGGCACAATGCGGGTCCCGGGATTCGTCCGCTCTCGCGTGCTTCGAATCTGGATAGGTATACCGGGCTCACGGACCGGATAGATGGCCTCGTCGTGAAGAACCGTCGCGCCCATATAGGAGAGCTCGCGCAATTCCTGGTAGGTCACTTCAGCGATGCCCTTGGGGGAGTCTACGATTCGCGGATCGGCCATCAGAAAGCCCGGCACATCCGTCCAATTCTCATAGAGTGCGGATTCGGTGGCACGTGCCACGATGGCACCCGTAATGTCACTACCACCCCGTGAGAAAGTCTTGATGCGACCATCTGGCAGGGAACCATAGAACCCGGGAATGACGAAGAGTCCCTCTCCTTTGAGGCGCTCGCCGAGGAGGTCATAGGTGGCAGGATCGAACGTACCGTTGGTCTTGAACTTGATGTAGTCGGCGGGGTCGACAAATTCCGCTCCCAATAGCGCGGCTATCAACTGGCCATTTAGAAATTCACCGCGAGACGCCATAAAATCCACGGCGTTATCTTCACTCAACTGAGCTTCAATTTCCTCGATAAAGGGCACCACATCAAATTCGATACCCAATTCCCGGGCCAGTTCCTGGAAGCGCTCTTGAATGATTCCCTTGGGCTCCGAAGCGTCCAAGCCCTGGGAGGCGATACTGTGCCAAGCGTAGAGTAGATCGGTTACCTTCCGGTCCTTATCAAAGCGTTTTCCGGGGGCCGACGGTACAACAAATCGGCGGGCAGCGTCTTCCTCGACAATGGATTGCATGATACGAATGTTTGCGGCATCAGCGAGGGATGTGCCGCCGAATTTGCAGGTGATCTTCTGCACAGTTAGGTATTCTCCAGAGCATTGCAGGGCGGGCTCGTTGCCGCCGGGAAAAGGTGACCAGACAATCCGTCGCTTCCCATTGAAGCAAAGGACTGTTTATCTCATGTTAATTCGCGATTCTCTATCGGGGAACCAGAGAGCCGAAGGGTAGAGCCCTGTCGAACCCACGTTTCGGGAGGGCCATCAGGGAATAAAATTTCCGAGCAGTCGGCCAACGTCATTGAACGTGACGAAAAACATGAGTCCAATGATGAGTGCAAGTCCGACCATCTGGAATTTTTCCAGGAATGCCGGATTGAGCGGTTTGCGACGGATCCCTTCGATGCTGTTGATGACCAGCAGGCCACCATCCAACACGGGCAGGGGGAGGAGATTGAAAACTGCGAGATTAACGCTGATAAGGGCGGTGATACCCACGAGCCAGCCAAATCCTCGCTGGGCGAAGTGAGAGGTCATCTGATAAATCATCACAGGCCCCCCAAGATTCTTGGGGCTGACATTCTGCATGACCAGCGCTTGCAGGGTCTCCACGGTGGTCGTAAAGGCATACCAACTCTGGCGGAAGGCCTCGGGCACGATCTGGCTCGCCGGCACGCGATGCAGGATGTACTCTTCCCGCATTTCGATGCCGATGGTGCGGACCGGGTCCACCGTGAGTTCCAAGTTTTCTGTGCTGGCTTTCTGACCCAGGCCAAAGAGTAATTGAGGGCGCTCTACGGTCACGGCAAACGTTTCGCCGGGGCTCGCCAACACCCGATCGGCGGCTTCGCGATAGGTCACCGGTTCTCCGTTGATGGCCGTTATGACATCTTTGCGTTGGAGCCCCGTTTCTTCCCGAAATTCCGGGTCGACCCGTAAGACTACGGCAGGTCCGTTTTCCGCGTCTTCTCCCTTGCCTTGGGCACCCAGCACGAATTTACGGAAGCGACCGGTCGTGTGGGGCGTAATGGTGAGGGGGATGAGGGAGCCATCTCGTTTGATGGTAAGATCCACCGACTCCCCTTCGGGCATGTCCTGCACGAGCGTGCCAAATGATTCGATGCTGACGACATCACCGTTGGCCCGACGGACAATATCCCCTTCCTGCAAACCAGCCGCTTTGGCGGGCGTGTCTTCCAGGACATTGGCCACCCGCACGGATGCGAAGGGATGGACCCCGAAACGGGGAAATTCTTCCCCTTCCATCGTGACGGGTTTCAACTTGCATACGAAGAGCTGGGGGGGGGCGTCATCGGTCTCGCCGGGGCGCTCAATCTCGATCTCATGGGCGGTTTCTTCGCCTTTGAGCAAGACGGACGTGCTGAAGGTCTGAATGTCCTGGACACGCTGACCGTTCAAGGTCAGCAAGAGGTCGCCGGGCTTGAAACCAACAGCGTCCGGGGATTGCTCGAAATCGACCGTATCACCGGAGGCATCAATAGCGAACAGAGGCGCCGAGGCCGCCGGGGTGTTTTCTTCCACGAAACCGATACGCGCCGTAATCTCAGATTCGGCAACTTCTTTCCCCATACCCGCCAACAGGCCATAAAGCAGTACGGCGAGAATCAGGTTGGCCACGGGACCTGCCAGAATCACGATAATACGTTGCCAGACAGGCTTGTTGTTAAACCACCGCTCCGGGGGAATGCCGCCATATTCTTTTTCCCGTTCCTCTTCCGAAAGGGGAGCATCTTCTTGTCCGGCCATTTTGACGAAGCCACCAATGGGCAAGGCCCCAAGACAGTAGTCCGTTTCACCCCACTTGAATCCCACCACACGAGGGGGCATGCCGATGCTGAAACGATCCACATAGATCCCGCAGGCTTTCGCCGCCAGGAAGTGGCCCAATTCATGGAAAAAAACCAAGAAACTCAGCACCAGGAGAAAAATGATAATGCTCATATCGAAATGAAACGTCCTGTCTTGTATGTTAGGTTGTGCGCGTCCTGCCCAGACGTCGCGGTGGCCCCAACGGGGCTTTCGTTAAACCAGCACTTCAGGCGCTGGCCCACTGCCTGATGGCTTTGCGCGCCGCCTCGCGCGCCATTGCGTCTGCTGCAAGCACCGAGTCCAAATCGTAGGCCATCGTGCTCTCACACCCATTGCAAACGCTATCTACCACCTCACTAATTTGGAGAAAACCAAGACTGCGGTTGCAAAAGGCCGAAACCGCCTCTTCGTTGGCGGCATTTAAGATAGCGGGGGCCGTCCCACCTGCTTTCGCAGCATGCCGCGCCAAGGCGAGACAGGGGAAGGCACTGAAATCGGGCGTATCAAAGGTCAACGCCTTCATCGTGGTCAGATCCAGCCGCTGCATCGGTAATTCTACCCGTTCCGGGTAGGTAAGTGCGAACAGGATGGGGAATTTCATATCGGTAACGCCCATATGGGCCAGTATATTTCCGTCATTAAACTCGACAAGACTATGAATAATGCTTTGAGGGTGGATCACCACATCGATTTGCGCGTCGCTCAAGTCGAACAACCACATGGCCTCCACAATTTCCAGGCCCTTATTCATCAGGGTCGCGGAGTCCACGCTAATCTTAGCACCCATATCCCAGGTCGGGTGTTTGGTCGCTTGCTCCGGTGCCACGTCTGCCAGGGTGGCCCGGTCCCGACCATAGAAGGGTCCGCCCGAAGCGGTGAGATGGATACAGGCTAAGTCGCTCTGCTCATGACCATGAATACACTGGAAGATAGCATTGTGTTCGCTATCCACCGGAAGGACCTCCACGCCCCGCTTGCGCGCCTGCTCCATGACCAGCTTGCCGGCCATGACAAAGGGCTCCTTGTTGGCCACGGCAACCCGATTGCCTGCGGCGATGGCCGCTAAGAGGGGGCGCAGTCCGACGGCACCCACTACCGCGCACAACACCGTGTCGACGGGCACTTCCGCCAAAGTAACCAGGGGAGACTCGGTGTCGATAAGCGTAACAGGCAGATCCATGGTCCGCAGCTGTTCCAGTGCCCTGGGATCCGACACGGCCACATAGGCCGGGCGAAAGGTTTCGATCTGTGCCCGCAGCAAGTCTACGTTACGGTGACCGGCGAGCCCGACCACTTCAAAGCGATCGGGATAGTGGCGAACGACATCCAACGCACTTCGCCCGATGGAACCGGTAGAACCCAGAATACTTATCCGTTGCTTTTTCACTAACCACGCTCCAGGGGGAGGGTTACTTCTTTTTCGCGCGCGGCGGCATGAGACAAGTAGGCTTCTGCAGAGCGGCGCTTTTCATAGCGGGTTCGTATCTCGGTCTTTATTTCCGCGGCAGTACCCAGACGGAGCAGGTGACTCGCCAACTCCTGGGCCTCGCCGAAATCAATCTCTCCGATCTCCGCACGAACAAGGGGCAAGGAAACGGCCGACATACTGAGGGAAGTAACGCCCAGTCCGATGAGCGCCTCGGTGTAGAGGGGATCTCCAGCCATTTCCCCACAGAGACTGCAGGGGATTCCCGAGGCCCAGGCAGCGTTACAAGTCCACTTAATCATCCGGAGGACCGCCGGATGGGCGGGTTCGTAAAGATGGGCGATTTTTTCATTTACCCGATCAACGGCCAGGGAGTACTGGATGAGATCATTGGTTCCGATGCTGAAGAAGTCGGCCTCCTGGGAAAGCAGATCCGTCAAAGCCACCGCCGAGGGCACCTCTATCATGGAGCCCACCTTAATATTCGGATCGAAGGGGAAACTTTCTTCTTCCAGTTCCGACTTAACCTCTTCCAGGACGGCCTTGACCTGGCGCAACTCCTCCAAACCACTGATCATGGGGAACATGATTTGAATGTTGCCAAGTGTTGATGCCCGCAACATGGCCCGAAGCTGGGGCTTGAAAATATCTTTTCGCTCCAGGCAAAAACGTACGGCACGCCACCCCAACTGGGGGTTTTCTTCTTTCGATATCTGAAGATGAGACACAAACTTGTCTCCGCCGATATCCATGGTCCGCAGGGTGACGGGGAGGGGGTGCATCGTCTCGGCCGCCTGAAAATAGGCCTGGTACTGCTCTTCTTCCGAGGGCAGGGTGTTCCGATTAAGAAAAAGATACTCGGTACGAAACAACCCCACGCCATCTGCCGATTCGCGTAATTCCGGAACCAACTCGAAAGGCAACTCCACATTGGCCTGCGTCGGAATTACTACGCCGTCGCGGGTGGTGGTTTCGCCTTCCTGGCGGATGCCTCGAAGGGCGCTTCGGAGTGCTTCCAGCGTTTCCTGTTGTTGCCGGTAGGAGGCTAGCGTATCCTCCGTCGGATCGACGATCAGGACACCTTCACTTCCATCCAAAATCACGGTGGTGTCGTTATGAACCAAGGCCGAAGCACTGTGCAGTCCCATGACCGCAGGAATCTCCAGCGCGCGGGCCAGGATTGCGGTATGGGAGGTAGGGCTACCGGAATCCAAGGCGATGCCCAACACATTACTGCGGTCCATCGTGACCGTATCGGATGGGGATATATCCCGAGAAAACAAAATTCCCGGTGTCGCCATTTCGACGGGCTGGAGCGGTTCCGCGTCCAGAAGGTTACGCTGCAACCGCTCCATCACGTCCAGCAAATCAGCGGTGCGCGCCTGAAAGTGACTGTCTTCAACGGCCCCCAACAGCTCAACGTAGTATTGACTCAACTCGTTGAGAATATGTTCGACATTGATTTTTTCTTCGGCAATACGCGTCTTGACCTGCTCAAGGATGGTAACGTCTTCCAGAATCAGCAGGTGGGCCTTGAAGATCTCCGCATGCCCATCGCCCAATTTTTCCGCCGTTCTGGCGTGTATGGTGCTCAAATGGGTGCGGGTCTTCTCCAGCGCCTGTTCAAAGCGCGTCAGTTCTCTCTCCACATCATCGACGTCGAATCGGGGGATTTCAAAACGGTCGTCACGGAAGGCAACGGCCGGTCCGATCGCGATCCCGGGAGATACACCTATGCCACGCAGGGTGGACTCCACTCAGGATTCTCCAAAGCCGGCAGCGAAAAGGTCCTTGATGGCCTTCATTGCCGCGTCGGCATCACTGCCCTTACATGAAACCGTGATACGACTTCCCTGGGTCGCAGCAAGGGTCAGTAACCCCATGATACTTTTCGCATTCACACGGCTACCGTTAAAGAGGAGAAATACATCACACTCAAAATTCAATACGCACTGGACCAATGCGGCTGCGGGACGGGCGTGGATACCCAGCTTATTGACCACCGTAACTTCTTCCGATAATTCCTGCATAATGGCTCTCTATCTATTGCTGTTTCTATTTATCCTGTGCGGGCGCAATACGCTGCACATACCATGTAAAACTAAGGTGCTGCGACGCACCCGGATCGAGGTGGAGGGGCCATACCGGTAACACCACACATCCCTGATGAACCCGCTCCTGTCCGCATTCGGACTGACTGATGGTCTCCAGCGGAAAGAGATGAAAATCGATGGCCTCTCCCATACGAAAGCCGGTTTCCAGTGCTTGCCATTCATCCCGAAGGGACAGATGACGCAACGCGGTCTCCGTCTGGCGCGCTCCCAGGAGCAAACCGTTGAGCGCCCGGTCTTCCGAATGGTAGTAACGGTCTGGCGCATCCCCGGTCAGAAAGTTGACCACAATTTCCGGACAGAATACGCCACGAAACGACTCACTGCTCTCGTTCCCTATATCATACGCGATTTTGATCACAGATTCATCGCCGTGCAATTCCAACGACTTCCGGATGCGCAGGGCGCCGTCCGCCACGTGGCATAGGGGAACCGTGGCCTCCATACAGAGGGACGCTGCTCCGGACACAACACCATAACGCGCCCGGGGCGAAGCCGCCAATTCTTCGGCTTCGTTCCGATAAATGGCCTCGACAGTCGTCCCTTCCGGGAAAAAATGGTCTCGCAGGCTGGCCCGGCGACAGGGGTCTGTGTAGAGGAGCGATGCCAGGCCACGCTCTTTGGGCTGAAAGGGCTCATGAATACTATGCGCTTCGTGCTCCGGGTTGGCTTCCTCTTCCTCCGTGGCCAGATTGTCGTGGTAGGGCTCTTCCCGACGGGCCAAGGTGTTTAGGAGATTGAAGGCCCCGGGCTTATAGTCCATTTCGAAGAGCGTAGCGCCATCGTGGGGGGCCAGAAATAGTCCCAGTTTGCCGTTTTCCAAGAGCTGCTCTGCCTGCCCGTCCCCATCGAAATCTACGGACTCGAGCGTTACGGATTGGGTCCGTGGCGCTAAGGTGTCCAACGCGTTGTCGGCCCGAATCAATTC
>JAUIMA010000451.1 GCA_030432675.1 Candidatus Hydrogenedentota bacterium
GAGAGATTCTGGTTAAACAAATCTTCCGCCTGGCCCTCTCTCAATGCTCTCGTATCCGAGCGTCAACGCACCCGAACGTGTGTTACACGATCGGGTGGCACCACGACGTTGACCCTATCGGCGTCCAAGTACAGAGAAAGGTCGGGCGATTCCGATTCGATTGTCTGCGCCCCCTCCACCTCACTATTCCCTTGACGGTGCCCACGTGCTACCATGCCCGGATAGTTTTTGGGTCGGAAGGACGTCCCGCGGCTGCGGTTGCCTCGGCGCCTTCCACACAACCAACAGGATCGGGATCACATGAGTTATTGCAGGGCAAGGCAACTGAGTCGCCACGTGGCGTTCGCGCTGGTGGCATTTCTTCTGGTTAGCACTGGGGCCATGGCGGAGGCGCTTCGGCTCCCCGCCATCTTCTCTGACCACGCGGTGTTACAACAAAAGGCACCCATCGCAGTCTGGGGCTGGGGGGAAGCCGGAAAGACGGTCACCGTTTCCATCGCCGACCAGCAGGCCGAGACCACGGTGGGCGACGACGGACGCTGGTCCCTCGAACTGCCGGCCATGACCGCCGGGGGCGGCTCCCTGACCCTCACGGTGACGTCGGGCGAGGAGACCATTGCGTTGAAGGACATCCTCATCGGGGAAGTCTGGCTGGCCTCGGGGCAGTCCAACATGCAGTGGAGCATCAAGCTTTCGGAGAACTGGGAAGCGGAGGTGGCCCAGTGCGCCAACGATTCCATTCGCTTCGCCATGGTCTATCGGGAAGTGAGCACGACGCCGCTGGAGGACTTGCGCAAGCTGACCCCCTGGGCGGCCTGTACGCCCGAGTCCATGGTGAATTGCTACGACGGCGCGGGTTTCTCGGCCGTGAGCTACTACTACGCCAAGTATTTGCAGGCCGAGCTGGGGGTGCCCGTGGGCGTCATTAACACCAGCTGGGGCGGCACGCGCATCGAACCCTGGACACCGCCCGTTGGCTTCGCCCAGGTGCCGGCCCTGTCGGATATCGATGCCCAGGTGCGGATGAATACGCCCGACAGCCCCGAGCACCAGGCCGCACTCAAGAAGGCCATTGCCGAGGTGGAAACCTGGTTGCCCAATGCCAAAGAGGCCCTGGCCGAAGGGGCCTTCCCACCGGCCCTGCCCAACGTGGCTTCCAAGTCCGTGCTCTCCGACCGCCAGTCGCCCACGGCGCTTTATAACGCCATGGTCCATCCCCTCGTGCCTTATACCAACCGGGGTTTCATCTGGTATCAGGGCGAATCCAACCGGGGCGAGGGCATGCTCTATCGGGATAAGATGGAAGCCCTCATCAAGGGGTGGCGCAGCCTGTGGAACAAGGAGGACCTTGCCTGTTACTTCGTTCAGCTGGCACCGTTCCGCTATGGCGACAAACCCCGCGCACTTCCGGAGATCTGGGAGGCCCAGACGGCAACGCTCAAACTGCCCCACACCGGCATGGCCGTTATCAATGATATCGGTGACATCAAGGATATCCACCCCCGCAACAAAGACGACGTCGGTAAACGCCTCGCCCTCCTCGCGCTGAACAAGACCTACGGCAAGACGGATATCGTCGCGGAAAGCCCCCGCTACGACCGCTTCGCCGTAGAGGGGAATGCCCTGCGGGTTCATTTCGAACACGCGAAGTCTCTGAAGACACGGGATGGGGCCGCGCCCACCTGGTTTACCATCTGCGGACCGGATGGGGTGTATCATGATGCGAATGCGGTGATTGATGGAACCTCCGTCGTCCTCACCGCCGAGGGCGTCGAGAAACCCGTTGCCGTGCGTTATGCCTGGGACCACATTGCCGAGCCAAACCTGGCAAACGAAGCGGGATTGCCCGCGTCCGCCTTCCGGGCAGGTTCGGTGCCCTTGGAAGGGGCACTTCGTCACCACGTGCCCGAGGCGAAAGACTTCAAAGTCGTTTATGGCTTCGATCCGACCAACTCCACAACGGTGAGCGATCGCATTCAATATGACGTAGATAACCACGGTAATTTCACGGGCAAGACCATAGAGCGGGTGGCCTATTTCATGCACCTCGTGGATGCCGACGAGAATACCCGGTGGGTCTACGTGGAACTCGACCCCTTCACCCAGGAGATTTCCCGGGTCGGTGTGCCCGTGCCAGACAAGGCCGGAATATTTCAGCAAGATGCCGCTAATCTCGTGGTCAAGTCGAGCGATAGCGCGCTTCCCCAGGGCGCGCTGTCCGCTGCGTCCATGGAATTCTGGGCCTGCAACTATGGCCCCCAGCCTGGCCGCAAACTACCCGGTGCCAGCGATTCGAAGTACGACTTCGACGATGCGCCCGACGCGACCCGTGGCGTCGGTCATGGCTCCATGCAGTTTCACGATGTGACGTCGAAAACTACGCTCATGGCCTTCAATAATTTCCGGGGAGGCCGCAATGCCGCAGTGGGGATCGGCAACAGCGATGGGGATCATCCCGACTGGACCTTTTCCAACAGTGCATCGAATTGGGTAAGCGGTCAGTTGCTGGTATTGGTGAAGGTCGCCGAATAAGCACGTAATCAACACTATCTCATTCAGAAGCCCCCGCCGGGATACTGGCGGGGGCTCTTTTCGTCGCGGACATCGACCTTGAGTGCCTGGCCTGTGCACAGGGGAAGACACATCGTCGCAACTGTGATAGGCTGTTGTCAGTCCATTACGCGGCCTTCAGGAACATATGGGGTCGAAGTATCAACCCCCAACGGGAGTCTTTATCATGATCTGGTCCTCTACATTGCGCATTGCTACTGCGGCAATCCTTACGGTCTTGTGTATGCTCATCCTCCACCCAAATCCTGCCGCGGCTGCCGAGCCCCTCCGCATCATCGTGTTTGGCGCACACCCTGACGACTGTGAACTAAAGGCAGGTGGCGTGGCGGCGAAATGGGCCGACCAGGGGCACAAGGTCAAGTTTGTATCCGTGACCAACGGCGATATCGGACACCACGAGATGGCCGGTGGCCCCCTGGCGAAGCGGCGCACGAAGGAAGTGCAAACGGCGGCGAAGATCCTGGGAATCGAAACCCAGGTCCTGGATCATCACGATGGTGAACTTATGCCGACGCTGGAGATTCGCAAGGAACTGATTCGCCTTATCCGAGAATGGAAGGCCGATGTCGTTATCAGTCCACGGCCCAATGACTACCACCCCGACCATCGCTACACGGGCATCCTCGTACAGGATGGAGCCTACATGGTGACCGTGCCGTTTATTTGCCCCGACACGGAGCCCCTGCGGAAGAATCCCGTCTATCTCTACCTGTGGGACCATTTCCAGAAGCCCAATCCCTTTGAGGCCGATATCGTCGTCTCCATCGACGATACCATCGAGCGGAAGCTGAAGGCGCTGGGGGAAATGCCCTCCCAGTTTGCCGAGTGGGCACCGTGGCATGGGGATTATCTCGACGAAGTGCCCACCGATCCCGAAGAAGCAAAAAAGTGGATTGCCGAACGTTTTCGGGGGCGCATGAAGGGCGTTGCTCAGAAGTATCCTGAAGAGTTGGCCAAGTGGTATGGCACGGAAAAGGCCGCCTCGGTAGAATTTGCCGAGGCCTTCGAAATCTGCGAGTACGGACGCCGTCCATCGGACGAAGAGCTGCGGATGCTCTTTCCCTTTTTCTCCGGAAAGTGATAGTGGATTGAGGCACGCGCCCCAGGTGGGTTTGACATGTTTTTCGTGCCACGCGATGGCGAGCTCCGCGAGGTTTCGTGTGCATGGAGCCCTGTTGACGAAGGGCCATGGGAGAGGATTTGCTTCGGGCGTCCTCTTAGCCTGGCGGGTTCGGACGCCCTCACACGTTGTGGTTTCGTAAAGGTACGTCCTTTTTTCCTCCACGCACACGAAACCTCGTTGTACTCGGCATCGCGCGGCACAGCGCCTCAATCGTCCCTGTAGGATTGTTCGCCTGGGTTTTCTTGCGCGCAATAAGGCAGGCTATGGGTATGCAGCCCGCTACTGCAGTTTCAACGCGTCCGCCAGGTCACGAGGTACTTCCATCGGCATGTCCAACAAAATCTGGGCGTAGGCCTTCCCTTGTGGGTCATTGCGGAGGCTGTTCATGCCGCCGCCGCCCAGGGCATCGTGGAGCACGAAATTGAGCGCACCGATTCCCGGGAGGAAATAGCGCTCAACCGTCCCCGTCATCAGGTAGTCGAAATAGGCGGCCACGCGCTCCGCCGTCAGCGTCTGGCAAAGATAGGGCAGGGCTCGTGCGTCCCGGGCGATGATGCCGATATTGGCGTCGTTGCCCTTGTCCCCGCTCCGACCGTGGGCCAGGGCGAAGAGGGGTCGTATGACCGTGTTCCCGCCCCCCTCGGCGGACGGGATGGAGGGTCGTACCAGCGCGTTCGTATCAAACGATGTCCCCGATACAAAAGGGACCTCCCAGGACTTCTGGCCCAAGTGCACGGTGGCCCGCACGGATGTCTTGGGTACAAGCAGCGAAAAGAGCCGAATCACGGGCGCGGGTTTCGGACGGTTTCCCCCCATGGCCGAGATGCCAGGGGCCATGGAGGTGGCCGAAGAAGTCAGCTCCCTCAGCAGGCCCATCAACGCGAGGGGCAGCGGATGTTTCGCGGCCACTTTCAGTACCACTTCTCGTGATGACGTGTTGCGGGCATGGGGACCATAGCCCGCTTCCGCACCCAGCACCTCCACATCCGTCTCCGTGAAGGGCGGTGCGCCCATCGGGGCCAACATGGCCGCGCACCGGGTGAAGACGGCGTCGGCCACTTTCTGGGCCTTGGCGGCGGCGTCTCGTCCCCGGATGGTCAAATACATGCCGATGCGATACCCATCTTTCCAGGTGGCGGAGACTTTCAGGGTGTCCGTGGGGGCGCTGCCCCGTGCGCCAGAGACGGCGACACAGTCGGGTCCCACATCACGAATTGATACCTGGGAAAAGTCACACACCACGTCGGGCAGGATATAGGCCTGCGGGTCACCGATTTCATAGACGAGTTGCTCCGCCACGGTGCCCCGACTGACCAGACCGCCCGTCCCGTCGGGTTTGGTGATTTCGAAATCCCCCTCCGAAGTGACCTGCGCAATGGGATAGCCAATATCTTCCCAGCGCCCGGTCAGATCCCAGTCACTGAAGAGGCCACCGGTTGCCTGGGCACCACATTCGATGATGTGGCCCGCCA
>JAUIMA010000452.1 GCA_030432675.1 Candidatus Hydrogenedentota bacterium
GCAAGTCGCGTACAGGGCGCGTTTCCGCAGGGTAGATGTAGGCCTCCGGCAGGATGCCCAGGCGAAGCATCCGTGCCAACCAGCGCGCATCGGACATGTCGTCGCCATACTTGAGTCCCGAATATTGCGGGATGGACACCGTGCTGGCCAGGTGCATCGTGTAACCTGCCGCCTGGAGGCCATCAACAAGCCAGTACCAGTTGAAGGTCGATTCTACCACCACGCCCGCTACATCATCGCGATAGGGAGCCAACGCCGCGAGAATACCATCGAGGTCGTTTTTAAGGCGTTTCTCGTACAAGACGACGTCTTTTTCGTTGCTGATAACCAGGACGCTGTTGTTGGAATGTAAGTCGATTCCGGCATATAGTGTGTTCATAGCTTTTTCCTTTCGGGCTCGCTGCCCGGGTTTTGGACTACTCTCAGAGTAGCACCCGGAGGGGAAAAGCTGCCTATATGATTATCAGCCCCGACTAACACGCCAATAGGTCGGGGTCACGATCGCCAGCCAACCACGGGTGTTGTCCGTCTGGGTTACGGTTAACGTCGTCGGTGCAGTCCCCGTTTCACAAAAAAGGCCCCCGGCAATTGCCGAGGGCCTATACATGGTCTTAGTGCTTACTTCACCTGCTTCAAGATAGCAAAGTCACCGGGATTCCACGCCTGGGCAATCACATACAGCGTGCCGTCCCGCTCCACCATTACCGCATTGTGGATGTGGGTAAACTTCTCCAGACCCAGATCTTCCTTAATCATCACGGTCGAAACCACCGCACCATCCTTCACCAGATAGATGGGCGCGCCCTTTTCCGTATCCGGTCCGCGCAGGCAACCCACTACCGTGTAGCCGCTCTGGTAGTCAATGTCGCAGGGGAGGCTGCCCTTGGGTAAATCAAGCTTACCGAGGTACTTCCCGTTGGCGTCGAAGGATTCGATTTCGCTGTTCGGACGGTCCGCCACGGTGATGGTCTTGCCGTCGGGGGCAATCGTGATGCCGTGTCCCGTGCCAAACTGTCCGGGGCCATCGCCCTTACCGCCGAAGGCGAAGGGCGTCCATTCCGCCGAGCCACCGTCCTTCAGTTTCACATCGGCCGTCAAGACCCAGTCCAACTTGGAGTAGCCCGTCGTGACATAAAAGCGCTTGTCGAGTACTTCCACATCGGTAGGTACAAAGGCGCCGCCGTCGGTGAAATAGGCACCGACCGCCGCTTCGTCAAACTGGGTGTCCGCCGTCGGAGCGTCCAGGATGAAACGCAGGTCGCCGTCGATGGTCGTGGTATAGACCTTGTTGGTGCCATTGCCGGGGAAGGTCAAAAAGGCCTTGTCTTTCTTGTTATACCAGATGGTCGTGTTGTGCATGTTCGCCGCCGCCATATCGGCATCGGTGGGGAGTACGTCAATCTTGGAAAGATCGGCGCTGATGCGGATGATGCCCACTTCCGGCAGGGCAAAGTAGATTTCGCCCTTGCCTTCCCGCCGGTCCACCGCGAAACCACCGTGGGCGGCGTTGAGGCCTTTCATGGCCGCTTCCGGCAAGGCGGAGGAGGTCTTGTAGACTTCAAATTTCAGGTCGCCCTGTCCCGTCACGCCCGGGGCAGCAGGCCCATCGGCGGCCGCGACTTTCACCGGGGTGGAGATAGAACTGAATCCGTGGCTGTGTCCCGGGTGGGCCATGGCCGTGCCCACACCCAGCAGGGCAATGCCTGCGCCCAATACGACCCGTCCAAATTGCTTTTCCGACATCATGTCTTTCCTTCTGGTTAAGTTCGTTTTATTCCGGTTCACGCCACTTACGTAAACGTCATTCCATATTCGCAGCAGAAATTGAGGCCGCCTTCCAGGGGCATAATACCCTCTTTCTTCGTCAGGTCACCATCATGGCCCACCGGGTCCGCGATGCCATACCAGGGCTCCAGACAGACGAAAGGCGCGCCGCCCGCCTTGCTCCAGATACCAAAGTAGGGCCATCCGGCAAAGTCCATCGTCACCGCATGGTCGTTCTTCTCGCTCTTGATAGCAATGCGCGTGGACTTCAGCTCCTTAAAGACCAGCGCATCTTCCCGGAAACGATCTTCTGTGTAGGGGATGACCCGCGTATCCACCAGGTAATTTTCCTCGCACTCGCCGATCAGCCCGTCCGATGTCACGTTCCAACGGGCACAGGTTTCGGGTACCTCAAACTCCACGTAGTAGTCGCGGAACGATTCGCCGGGGAGCAGGGGGCAGGTGAAGCCCGGGTGGGCACCGATGGAAAAATACAGGGGCGCCGAATCCGGGTTGGAAACCGTCAGGGCCACGCGGAGCTGGTTCTCCGTCAGGGTGTAGTCAATTTGCAGCGCAAAGGCAAAGGGATAGACCGCCCGGGTCGCCCCCGAATCGGAGAGCAGATAGGAAACTGTCTCCGCCGTCTTGCGCTTGACTGCGAAGGTGCAGTCCCGAGCAAATCCGTGCTGCGGCAATTCGTAGGTCTGGCCCTGAAAGGTGTAGCGGTTGTTTGTGAGGCGGCCCACGGTGGGGAAGAGGACCGGTGCATGACGACCCCAGACCTCGGGGTCGGCGCACCAGAGGCGTTCCAGCCCATGGGTCTTGTCGTAGATACGGGTGAGTTCCGCACCCTCAGGATTAATCTCGATGCGGAGCTGGTCATTTTCCAATACGTTCATTCAATAGACTTTCGTGCCCCGGTTCCGATTGCCATGGCTATGGGTGCCCTCCTGCAGCCGGGTCGAATCCTACCAAGCCCTACTCACCCTTTCCAAGGTTTTCATAGTATTTAATATTGTGGGTCGCCCGCCCGAAGGCCACGATATCCGGCCAGCCATCGCCATTCATGTCATGGGCCAGGGCATCCTCCGTCGCCATCCCGCCATCATCCACCACCTGTTTTGTGGAAGTTACGGTATTGTTACGGTCGATGCTCAAGTAGTAGATATTCAGTCCGGGCAGATTCTTTGGTCCAGCCTTCTCGCGAAATCCTACCAGGAGATCCTGGTCGTCGTCCCGGTCGAAATCGGCAAACCCGATGGCATGGCCCCCTTTCAGCTGATCATCGAGTACCAGTCGCTGATGTTTGGCGTTAAACTCGGAAGATAGGGGTGGCGTGTAGAGCACGGCCTGATGGCCGTGCATGGGTTCGATGGTCGCGATAAGGTGCACCGGTTCGAGTCGTGGAGGCTGGGTGCCGCTAAGCACGGTCTTTACTTCCCCGGCCCCTTCGAGTCCGACACTACCGTACGAAATATAGCGTGGTCCGCCGCTGAAACTCGGATAGTACCGGTCTTTCCTCTCCCGATAATAGCCGTACACCCCTTCGGCGGAAGCAATGAACAACTGTTCCGCCAAACCCGGCACCTGAGGGCCCGCCCAGATATTGTGGACGAGATGATAGTCATTGCTAATCGTCTCGCGCCGCCAGGGCGTTTCCAGGGGATTCTCATCGGGGAACAAGGCATAGAGCCATACCGCCGAATCCGTAAACTCCGGTCCGGTAGAATCAACGCCCTTCAGGGGGGCCACCACCAGTGCCTTTTGGCCACGGCCTTCGAAATCAACCCATCGGACCCGGTGAAGGGGGGGTTCTTCTTCTATAAGTGTGATGACCTTCCACGGAGCCTTCACATCATCGCCATGGTGAAGAAGAAACAAGGCACCACCGGACTTCGTGTTGTTGTATTGCCAATCCGCACCGACGGCCAACTCGGGGATGCCATCCCCATCCACATCGTGGGCCGCCACACACACATTGGAATTGCGGAGGGTGTCGGAAATCAGGTGCCGTTCCCACGTGGGATTTTCATACCACGCCACATCGTTAGCACTCACGCCTACGATGTCCGGTTTGCCATCCTGATTGATATCCGCCACCGTAATGGCCAGCCCCGTGCCCGCCTCGGCGTTGATGACATGTGCCTTGAATTCGGGAAAGGGGCTGCTGGACGTGAGGGCTGATCCGACCAGCAGTATTTGAAGTAGTAGATGGATAGTCATGGTGTGCCTCCGTTTGCTTTCGCCAGTATACACAAGGCAAGCATCACGGCAAATAGGACGACGTAAGGCCTATTGCCACCTCGAACGCCGTAGAGCCGCCGTTGGCTGCAGCTAAAAAGTAAATTTCACCACGAAGAAACGAAGAGCACGAAGCATAGAACGACCGTAAAAATAGAATGCTCCTTGCCACGGTCCGCCGTAGCAATGCATACCATGCCGCTACTGCGGAACAGCGTCGACAATGCCGTCTCAGTAGTCCTGTTGCCCGAAGTGAGTAGTTCCTCTCTGCGTTCCTTGCGTTCTCTTGCGGTCAGTGAAATTAGTGTGAATTCGTGTTCATTCGTGGATCGACGCTTTCTGTTCACAGCCAGGCACCGAATCTATACCATTTGGGATTCAACCCTACTGTCCGGGCGAGAGCGCTCCGACATAGCTGGTAGATTTCGCAGTTCGCCCCGCTCTACGTAAATCCGGTACTATGCCGCTTACCTATGCAACAAATCGGGTTATGGAGAGGAAACACTATGATGAAACGTATATATATCGGGACCTTGTTGGTAATCGGCATCACCCTGGCCGGTTGTGGCGGGGTACCTTCCCAATCGCAGGAAGACGCGATTGCACCACTGAAGGATAAAAAGCCCGAAGTGGCCCTGATTATGAAATCCCTGGCCAATGAATTCTTCAAGACCATGGAAGATGGGGCCCGGGCCCATCAGGCGGATCACGCGGATACCTACACCCTCGTCGCCGAAGGCATCAAAGACGAGCTGGACGTGAATCGCCAGGTGCAGTTGGTAGAGCAGATGGTGGCTCGTGGGGTGGACGCCATCGTCATTGCCCCGGCGGACTCCAAGGCCCTCGTATCGGTGTGCAAGCGCGCCCAGGACAAGGGCGTCGTGGTGGTGAACATCGACAACAAGCTCGATGCCGACGTGCTGGCCGATCAGGATATGAAAGTGCCCTTCGTGGGCCCCGACAACCGCGCCGGTGCGAAGAAAGTGGGGGACTACCTCGCGACCCAATTGCAGGCCGGTGACACCGTGGCGATTGTGGAGGGAGTGCCCTCGGCCTTCAATGCCATTCAGCGGAAACTGGGCTTTGAAGATGCCATGAAAGAAGCCGGCATGACCATCGTCACCAGCCAGTCCGCCGGTTGGGAGCAGG
>JAUIMA010000453.1 GCA_030432675.1 Candidatus Hydrogenedentota bacterium
CTGGGCACACACAAGGAAATAGCGTGAATATCATCCCGCTTGAGCATCTCTTTATAGTCGTCAAAGGCATCTGCGCCATACTGATCGGCGAGTTTCTTTGCCGTTTCCATACGGACGTCTGCCACACCGACCAACTTGGCACCACGCACTTCGGCGATGCTCGCCGCGTGGATTGGTCCGATGTTTCCGCATCCGATAATTCCATAACCTACGGTAGCCATAACTTCTCCTTCATTCGGTTTAGCGCCGAGTATAGCATATGATTTAAGGGGGAGAAAATGCATCGACCCAACGGCGTAGTATTCGTGGTCTACCCCCGATCTGCGGTCAGCGCAGGGGCTTGGTCACCACGCTACCGGTCTTGTGGACGACCTTCCCCGTGCCTTTAACGACCCCCTTTGTTACCCCTGCGGCCGCCCGGGGTACCGCACAGCCGCTTACGCTGAGGACCATGACCATGACCAACATGAACAGAACGACCTCTCGGAATTTGCCCATGAGTTTACTCCTGCTTCGTATCCCTGCGGATCGCATGGACCTGTTCTACGACGCCCTTGACGCGGTCAAAGGGCGTCTCACGCAACAGGCCATGGCTTAAATTGAAGATATGACCGCGATGCTCGCCGGAATTCACGCAATTGGTAATGGCCTTCGCGATGTCGGCCTCGTCGCCGTGTGCCAGTAAGTGGTTGTCTAGATTGCCCTGAAATACCCGATCGGATCCCAACTGGGCCCGGGCTTCCCGGATGCTTATGGTGGCAGGTAGACTGATAACGTCGGCACCTGCGGCGTCCAGGTCCGCCAAATCATACCATTCCCGCGCAAAATTGATGGTCGCCACATGTCCCTTGAGCGCCGCGAAAATGCGCTGCTGATAGGGTAGGGCGAAATCCCGATATTGCGCTTCGGAGAGCAGAAATGCGGCCGACTCAAACAGCTGTACGGCCGCGACGCCACAATCCGCCTGATACCTGAGATAATCGATGGTCATGACCGTAATTTTTTCAAGGAGCTTATGGAGGGCTTCCGGCTGGGACTCCAGGAAGGCCATGGCCTTGTCTGCGCTGGCACCAAAGCTCTTACCTTCGAGAATAAAGACAGCGAGTGTTAGCGGTGCCCCGGCAAAGCCCAACACCGGTAAGGCACCCTCCAGTTTCCCCAAGATACCTTGGAAGGTCTCTCGTACGAAGAGCATTTCTGCTTCCACATCGAAGCCATGGAGGGCCTCAATGGACTCGAGGCTATCGCAGGGGGTCTTCAGCTGGGGTCCGGGTGCGAAGACAAATTCCGCCCCCATGGGGGCCAGAGGCGTCAGAATATCCTGAAAATAGATGAGGGCATCCACCCCGATACGCTGGGGAAGTAGCGTGATTTCCGTCGAATGTTCGGGGTGGCGAAAGAGGTCTTCCAGCGGCAAATCCAGGCGCTGCTTCAAGGCCAGGTATTCCGGATCAGTCCGCCCGGCCTGGCGCATCATCCATACGGGGGTGTAGGGGGTTTCTTCTCCACGGAGCGCCCGAAGCAGGGTGTCATTTTGAACTTCTACGGTCATGGGTTGCCTTGTCGTGTTGGGGTTTGGGTCGCCGAAAAGGATACTACGTTGGGTTGTGAGATGTATAGTCCACCCATGGGATAACGGGAAAAACGGCTACTCTTCCTCGAATCCAAAGCGTTCCGCCATCCAGGCATTCCAGCGGCCTTCCCAACGGGCAGCCGTTTCTACGGCCTGGGTACCATAAAAGTAAAAATCCAGGACGAGGAATACCTGTCCGTCCATCGCCATCGCAAAGGCAGACACAATCCCCGCTGCAGGTTCATCCAGCCGCGCAATGGTGCCAAATTCCTGATCTTCGCCACTGGTGTATTTGACCGTACCGATGAGAGGTGGCAATTCATCGGGAGATTGGACCTGGTCCCCCACGTCTGCGTTCGCGATACCGATGGCATTGGAAAAGTCGTCCCACGCATCCCAGGTAGGTTGGGGTGCGCCGCCCATAACCCGAAAGGCCGCGCTCTCCTGTCCGCGAAAATGGAGTAAATAGAGCCCGAGCACATTGAAAAACCAGGGCCATCCCCCCTCCCAATCTTCCATCTGAACATCCCACGTATCGGCCTCGCTCACCAACTGGTGGCGCACCCGAACGATGCTGGTACTTCCCGAAAGGGTGTCCACGCTCCATTCAGTCTCGACTTCCGGCGCATCGGGACCCAGGTCAGCGCTTAACCCTACAAAACGATGGGGCGGCTCCCAGGTGGTGATTTTCGCGACCGAGTCCATCGTGGGGTCATCGCCGAAGTGGGAGACGACCCGGACCGGCTTACCCGACCGATCACATTCCACGTCGGTGGGCACAAACCAGGAGGAGATACCTGGGCCGGTGGCAATGGCATCCCAGACTTCTTCCTGGGTGCCCGCCATTTCGCGGCTCACTTCTACCCAACGTTTACCCGTGTGGTCTTTCTGGATAGCCATTGCGAATTCCCCTTTGCTTGTGTCTCCCTGAGCAGGAATGGGTCAGGAAGTCCGAATATACCAAAAAACCGCATTCGACCAAAGTCAAATGCGGTTTGCGACCATAAAATGGTCGGGGTGAGAGGATTTGAACCTCCGGCCCCTACGTCCCGAACGTAGTGCGCTACCGGACTGCGCCACACCCCGAATGTGAAGGGAATTGTAGTATATGGCGGGGAGAGGTATCAAGCATGAATTTGGGCTATTGCGGTACGTGGTCGCGGTTAAGGGGAAAAGCACCTACGGGACGGAAACGATGGAAACGACTCCATGGGATGGACGAAATACTACCCGCTATCGAAGCGCTCTATTGGCAGGGATTACCTCGTATGCTGTATCGCTGGGATTGTCGCAAGACTTGATTGTCCCGATAATATGGTTGATACTTCAATTATAGGCCTTCCCTTTCGGCCTTAACCGATTGAAACGTACGAATGCGGCAACGGGCACCCATGGGAGAATGCACCATGCGAAATACACTTTGTGGATTTTTAAGCTTGGTAGTGGCACTAGTCGCCCACGGGGAAGCGCTACCCACCCCCATCCCTATCAATTACGACGTGGAAAATATCTGGATACCCCTTCCCAGTGTAGCAGTCGACACCGACGACTCCGTGGGCACGACCTACAATACCATCCCATTCAGCCAGGCCCTCCACCATGAGACGGGCAAGCTGTTGGGAAAATCTATGCCAGAATTTGACTGCGATCCGGCCGATCTCCGTCGTAGCTTCCGGTTGGAAAAAGGGGAATTCTTGCTGGGTGAGCCTATTCTCGTCGAATATCGTATCGAACTTCATGGCGAGGGCAGCTGGACCGAGGGCCGAGGCGGCAATTACCGTTCTCGGGGTCGGGATGACAATTTTTACTTTCTCCTCCGACGGAACGACGGAACCTGGGTCGATGAGGTACACCCCAATCTGGGAGGTTTCGGTGGCGGCCTGGGCGGTGGGAACCGTGTCGACAAGGAGAACCCCTCCTCCGATTGGCAAGCCGTCCAACGCTGGGCCGCCATCACCGAGCCGGGGGACTATGAACTCTTCTGTTTCTATCGTCCAATGGGATGGCACACTCCCGGGGCACTCACGGAAGCGGCGAAGGCGTTGCTGCCCCGGGAAATTCTCGAAACACACCGCGTGGAAGGCCATGGTCGACTGATCGACAACGCGACGAATGAGGTTTCCAAACACTACTACATCGAAGACCAATCCATCGGGTCAGACAGGAACGATTCCGCGCTGCTGGCGCACATGCCTGATGCTATCCACGCCCTCCTGGCCGAGGAGGTGCCGGCGATGGGTGCCCCCCTACAAGGCGACGATATCAGTAAACGCCACGTGCTCTCGGAGCGGCAACGTGCCATAGGCACTGCCCAGGTTTATGCACGGTTCCCCATTCAAATCACCGCTGGCACGCCAGCGGAGCGGGAAGCGATGGTGGAACAGTGGCGTGACCTGACGGGCCCCGACAAACTCCCCACGAATTGGCAATCCCGTGAGCGAGCGGCCCTGGGGGCGATACACTTCTCCCTGTCCGAGGACTTCCTGCCGCTCATTGAGCAATGGGCGCACGCCGATCCCCAGTACATCAAGCGCAACGCCTTGAGCCATGGCCTTAGCTTGATGGAAAGTCCCCGTGCCACCTCGCTTCTGTTGGACGCGGACGAACGTGTGAAATATCGCTTGCACAATAGCTACAAATTTGGCTCCCCCTTGCCCGTGGCCCAACACCGAATTCTGATTAAGAATCTCATCACCTTGTTGGATGACGAGGCCCCGGAGAAACGATACCGTGCGCTGGAACTTGTGCGACAGGTCGCGGGTGGCTGGTATCTCGGCGATGCCCAGGCACCGTTGACCGATCTTTCCCGGGAGCAAATGAAAACGGCGCAAGTACGCTGGGAGGCCTGGTTCGAGGCACAACCAGAGCCTATGCCTTCCTTTGTGAACGGCGTCTGGGGCTACATCGATACGACCGGTGCCCTGGCTATCCCACCACAGTTCACCTACGCGGGTGAATTTCGAGGTGGCGTTGCCCAAGTAAGCCGAGGCGCTGCCCCCGTTCACATCGATACCCGCGGCAACCAGGCCTCGCAGCCGCCACCGCGCGTAGGGGAAGGCCCCTTTCCGGTCGTGAAGGACGGTAAATGGGGGTATGAAGACGCCCATGGCACGATCGTCATCCCACCACAATTCGAGCAGGCCAACGATTTTCAAAGCGGACGGGCCACTGTCCGGCTCGAAGATCGGAAAACAGTGGTCATCGACAACACCGGTCAAATTATTTTTGGGGCGGAGCGAAATATACAGGCGGTCTATCCCGACGGCTCCATGACCTTTGGAAAGTCGGGCCCCACCGGTCCGCGTTACGGTCTCCTCGACCGCGATGGCCACGAGATTCTTCCCGCCGTGTACGAAATCATCAACCCTTCAAATGAAGGCCTGATCATGGTGGCAGAAAGCACGGAATCGGGCGGGATGCGCTACGGTTTCGCCAATGCGAAGGGAGCGCTGGTAATTGCTCCTACCTACTCCGGTGCATCGTGGTTCAGTGGAGGTCTGGCAGCCGTCAATACGGGGGACGCGCCAAAGGACCGCTGGGGCTACATCGACAAGAACGGCGCGATGGCGATCACG
>JAUIMA010000454.1 GCA_030432675.1 Candidatus Hydrogenedentota bacterium
GCCACCTGTGCCATTTCCTCCGAACGTGCAATGCGCAACGAGGGGTCCAAGTCCAGTGTGCCGTCGGGGCGTTGGAGGGTGTCACGCAGGGTCAATTCCGGTTCAAGCTGGAGACGTGCGCCGATAGTCTGGCGTGTAGTTGCAATGGCATCCCTGCTCTCCGAGATGGCGGGTAAGGTGCGCTCCTTTCGGCGGCTATCCAGCCCCTGGGCCTTATCCACCCGTGCCGCGAGCGCATCGATGGCGTCGGACAGGGCCGCAATGGCGCCCGCCTGCGTGGTGGCCACGGCCTCAGTTGCGACCTGCTCGGCCCATTCCGACAGGCGCCTCTGCTCGGCACCGATCCAGGCCGTTTCGACACCCGACTCCGCCAGGGCGCGCGAACTGGTCTCTATAGGAGGCATCACGTGGACCTGGGCCTGCTCCACGATTCGTGCCAGTTCCGTGGCCTCTGTCTGTTGACGTTGCGCCGTGGCTGCGGCACTTCGCTCAATGCCGATGGGGTCTTTGTCCAATCCTTTGCGTGCCTCCAACACCGAATCACGGGCGGCGGGCACCAATTCCTCGAAGAGGGCGGACACCGCAAAGAAGCCATTCGCCTTCGCCCGGTCCTCAACGTCCGATTCTTTATCGGTCAATTGCTGCAGCGCTACGGTGATGGCATCCAGCCGGGGACCGGTCTCGGTGAGGGCCTTCTCCAGGGCACGAAGATTTTCCGTGGCCCGCTCGGCCCGCCTGTTAAAGGCTTCGAAGAGTTCCGCAAAGGTCATGGGGGCTTCCGGTCGGTAATCCGACAGATTGCCCCAGAGCGACTCCTGCCACGTGCGTTGTTTGCCACGGACCATGCGGTTCAGCGCATCGTCTGGACGCAGTTCGATAGGCTGTTTGCTGAGTTTGAGGGCCGCGCGATAATTGCCCCGCCAGAACAGGTTATACACCCGGGAGCCGAAGGCATCGGGACGGATGAGTTTCGCGGCTTTCTCATACTGGTCGTTCAGTTGCACCCAGGCCAGGGAAAGAAAACCCACATCATCGCGAATCGATTCCGCCATGAGTGCCGATTCGGAATCGGGGGCGTAGGGATTGTGTTTCCAGCTGCCCACATAGAGCTGGGTCTGTTGTTCCAGGTCTTCCTGCAGAGCATCCAGTTTGGCATCGAGGGCCGAGTTCCATGTGGCAAGGTGGCGCTCGGCCTTCTTTTTGAGTCCCTGGAGACGGCGGTTGAGGTAAATGAAGAGGACGAGGGTGAGAAGCAGGGCCAGTGTGGCACTCACGATGGCCACCAGGCGTTCTAATGCCGCCAGCTCCTCCGCCGAGGTAATGCGCTGCTGCACCGTGTCCAACGTACGCTGGACCGTATTCAGCGCGCCGACATAGCGGGAGTCGGCCTGCTGATAGTAGGCGTGGGCCCGCGAAAGTTCGGTGTCAATTTGGTCGAGCTTGGTCTCCATGCCAGTGGCACCCGGCCGAGCACGCTCTTTTTCAAAACGCGTCCGCAAAGCGGGGAAGAGGGAAATATCGGAGAAGTACTGTTTCAGCGAGCGGGTGTGTAACTGTGCCTGAGTAAGGACCTGCTGAGCGGTTATCCGAGCGTCTTTGGGCGTGGTCGCGAGGGCACCCCGGGCACTGTTCAGCGTCCCTTCCCATTCGGCGATGGGGGGGGAGGCCAGATCACCGGATACTTCCGGGTCACTTTCGCGGAGCGTGGCCGTAGCGGCATCCAGTTCCTCGATGGCGGCGGCGGCGTTCGCAATGGCCTGTGCCGCCCCATCCGCTTCCTTCTCGTAGGCGTCAATCGCTTCGGTTGCGGATCGGGCCTCAACAATGACCCCGGAGAGCAGGGGACGGGCGTTGCCATAATCTTTTCGTGCGATCTGACTTTCGGCCTCGGTAATGCGCGCTTCCATACTTGCGGTGTCATAGGGACCCAGCCGGGATTCGGGATGTCGTTCTGTCAGCCCTTCCAGTGCCAGCTGGAGACGGGACACCGCCGTCTTCGCCGAAGTGACCTGCGCCTGTGCACCCCGTATCTCATCGGCAATGGCAGCGTTGAGTTGCTGGTCGATATTGGTGACCGTATCTTCCACGGCCCGTTGAATGTCCAGCCCGGCACGCATGGCCGTCTTGACCCACCGGTCCAGTTTTCTCGGATATTCCCGGGTGCCCAGACGCCGGTTGTCCTGCGCCGCAGAACCTGTATAGTTGTGGTGCTTGTCGGCTACGCTGATGAAGAGAAAGGCACCATCCCGCTCCCCCGTCTCCGGGTGGACCCAAGCCTTGAAATCTGCCTTGTTCCGGATGCCCGAACCAATGGCGTATTCAAAGGCTTCCTTATCGCGGTGCCCATCATAGCGTGCACCCCGAAAGGATTCCGTGAGTACCACGACCCAGTGTTTGTCCGCGAGAAACGTCGCGATCTGTTCCAGCTCCTCGTCACCCAGCTGTCCCACCTGGCCCTTCACATAGAGGTGGACCTGAGGTTCCCAGTTCTTCACCAATTCATCGGGCGAATCAAAGCGGATAACCTTCCCCTGGGCCTGGGCAAGCGAAAGGGGCGTGCAGACGAATAGCAGGACGATGAGCCCTGAAACCAGAGGCTTGCGGGCCGAATTCCACCCCTTCGTGGGCAGGCCAAGCAGGCACGGAAGTCCATGCAGAAACCAGGTCATTACGGCCATCTCCTCATTCATCAACCCCAACCCCCGGTATAGCCATCAGGCGGCATCGCGCACTAAGCGGATGCGGCCCGGGCCAACACGGCCGGGTTGAAGTACCCCTGTAAATCCCACAAGCACACGCACGAGCCTGTGCTGTTTATACTACCGCTGAACCGTTCCGATTATTCATCAAGATACGCCGCCACCATCCCTTCTCGACCACCGCTGGCTTGCATACTCCACCCAGCTTTCGGGCCAAGGGCCACTAATCTGTTAAGGGCATCTCATCGGGCAGATGCTTGATCTTAATGTCTTTGAACTGCACGGTCATGGGCGCGCCCACATGAACCTGGAAGGCCAACACGCCTTCGAGGGATCGCCCAGACTCATCGAGGTCGATCACATCCGTGGTGAGTTGTCCGTCAACCCAATGCTGATAATGATTGCCCCGCGCCAGGATGCGGTAGCTGTGCCACTCACCCGCCGCGAAGGTCGGTGCCGGAGACTCCTGCGTCACGTGTGGCTTGCCATCGGTCCCGATGACCGTCGTCTGGCCCGTCTGGGAGAGAATGCCCCGCCCTCGCTCTTCATAGAGCATGCCATTATAGGCCGGCGTGTCGGCCACGATGTCGCACTGATACCCCGAGACTACGTGGAGCCCGATCTCAGGGCGTGAGGTACTGCGATACTGAATGCCGCTATTGCCGCCTGCGGTTATCTTTACCTGCAACTGCAGATCGAAATTTCGGACGGTAGAACCTGTCCAGGCTAAGAAACTGTTTAACTCCAGGGTGCCGTCGGTTTGGCCGGTGATGGCGCCGTCCTTTACGGACCAGAGAGCATCATCTCCGCGCCACAAATAGAGATTGGAACCGTTGAAGAGGGTTACGAATCCATCCTCACCCGGTTTCTCCGACACCGCAGCAGAAGCTTCGGGGTGGGGGACCGTTGAGTTGCTGAAGGGGTGTTTCAGCGGGTCGATGGGACCGCCCAGTTCGGCCACACGCGCGGTAGTTTGGGCGCGCATCGTTGCAAGCGTATCTGCGTGCGCCGGGTCACCCGCGAGATTGACCAGCTCATCGGGGTCGGCCTTCAGGTCGTGGAGGAACTCGTAGTCGTTGTCGAAGTAGCGCACGTACTTGAAACGGTCATTGCGGATACCTTCATACGCGGGTATGCGGTTGCGCACGGCGAAGTGCTCGTGGAAAGTTTCGGTGCGCCAATCGGACGGCGTCTCTGCCTCTACCACCGGGCGAATACTGCGGCCCTGATAGCGCGTCGGCACTTCCGCACCGGCCCAGTCCAGGAAGGTGGCCGGCAGGTCGAGATTGAGCGCCATGGCATCGGTGACCTTGCCCCGCTGCGCTGCCGGCAACCGGGGATCGGCGACGATAAGGGGCACACGGATACTTTCTTCATAGTGCGACCACTTGCCCGCCAGGCCTCGATTGGCCATGTGATAGCCATTATCAGCGGAGTAGACGATAATGGTGTTATCCGCCAGGCCCGCCGCTTCCAGGGCTTCCATGAAGCGCCCAAGGGCGGCGTCGATACCACTCACCATGCGGTAGTACGCCTGCATGTTGAGCTGGTATTTCATATCCGTGTTCCAGCGCCAGAAATAGCGTTCCCGCGTGATACTCGTCTGAAAGAAATCGGGCAGGGCCTCAAAGATGGCTGGATCGTGGAGCCGGGGTGGGGCCATGGTCAGGCCGTCGTACATCCCGTTGCTACTCTCGGGCCAGGGAAACTGGCCAATGCCGGGACGACGGTCACTGTCTTCCGCGTGGCAGGCGTTGAACCACAGATTAAGGGCGAAAGGCTTGCCCTCGGGCTGGTTCTTCACAAACTCGATGCCCTTGTCGACGATGAGGTCAGTCTCATGACGGAGGCTGCCGTCGGGCATCTTCTTGTAAAAGGGATTACGGCCAATGACCTCGATTTCGTCGAAGTGCTCTTCCCGTTTGAAGCTCTTGGGCATGCGGGCATGCCACTTGCCAAAGTACCCCGTGCGATAGCCCTTTTCCCGGAGGATATCGGTGTAGAGCGTTTCCACGGCGTCGGGACGGGCCTGGTCGGGGTCATCCGGCGTGCCAAAGCCCCGGCCGGTGAGGCCCGTAAGAATCGTCGTGCGGCTCACCCAGCAGATGGGGTGGCTCACGAAGGCGTTGGTAAAGCGCACGCCCTCTTGGGCCAGCTTGTCGAGGTGGGGCGTCTGCACCACGTCGTTGCCATAACAGCCGATGGTGCTGGTGGTCTGGTCGTCCGCAAAGAAGAAGACGATATTCGGCGGGGTCGCAGCGGCGGCCAAGGGAGCAAGGGCGATGAGTAGAAGGGACAGGATAGGGGTTTTCACGGCGACAGGCCTTTCGTAACGATTCTTAGGGAACTAATTGGAAATGCTTTCAAACCCACAGTAGACCGAAAGGGGAAGGGGTGGGTCAAGCTGGTTGTCTTCGAGCGTTGTACTCTTTGCGCCACGTAATCTC
>JAUIMA010000455.1 GCA_030432675.1 Candidatus Hydrogenedentota bacterium
GAACATGCGGACCAGGTCGAGCATGTGGACGCCCTGGTCGAGGAGGATACCCCCACCCGCCAACGATTTGTCCGCCCGCCACGCCGCACCCACGTCCGACTTGCCATAGACACCGCGAATCCAGAGGAGGTCACCGAGCCGTCCGCCCTGTGCGATGCGGTGGGCCTCTTGAATGCCGGCATGAAAGCGGTGATTAAATCCAAAGGCGAGCTTGAGTTCGGGGTGTCGCGCTTCCGCCGCACGGATTCGCTCCACGTCGGCCACTGTGCATCCCGGGGGCTTTTCCGCAAAGACATGCTTTCCTGCGTCTAAGGCCGCAATCACCGTATCGGTCACGAGGGCATTGGGCACACACACGAAGACGACGTCTACGTCCGAGTCGATGACCGCTTCAGCGTTCATGGCGCAGGGGATCTGGGGCCAACGCTGTTGAAAGGCTTCCGGCGCGGGGTCGTAAACCCGGACGAGGGCCACATCTTCCCGTTGGGAAAGTTCCTCGGCGCGGAGGCAGCCCATCTTGCCCAGGCCAATGATGCCGACCCGTATCGCCTTCGTCTGTGTCATGCGTGCTGGAGCATCCTGGGTGAGGATTGGCTTCGGTCAGTGATGGAGATATTTCCCACGGGACATGGCGATGTAGGTAATCACCACATGGCCCAGGATATTGAAAACATCTTCCACCGGGCCATACTCATCTTTGGTCGTGGGAATGACCACCGAGATCTGACACTTCTCGGCGAGCCGTCCGCCATCAAACCCGGCATAGCCGATGGTCGTGGCACCATGTTCATTGGCGTAATCCACGGCCTGAATCAGGTTCTCGCTGTTGCCACTTACCGACATCGCGAGCACCACGTCGCCCGGGCGCATATGGACCCGAAGCTGATGGGAAAAGATGTGGTCAAAGCCCGCGTCGTTACCGAGGGCTGTAACCGTCGCCACGTTGTCCGTGAGACACAGGGTGCGGAGCCGGGGCTTTTCTTCCAGGAAGCAGCCGGCCACGAGATCGTTGACCAGGTGGGATGCGGAAGCCGCACTACCCCCATTGGCCATGCTGAAAAGGGTATTACCCCGTTGGCTGCACTGCTCAATGGCGTCGATGGTCGCCGCGATAGCGTCCTTGTCCAGTTCGTTCAGCAGCCCGGTCAGGCGGTCGGTGTACGCCTGAAAATAGTCCTGGGCGTTCGTGGTGGCGCCGTGAATCTCGGCAAGTTTGTGCAATGCATTACTCCTTAAAAGGGCACGTCCGCGAGGGAGGTGCGGGGATGTCGTGTCATGAGCGTTGCACCGCAGGGAATACGGGGGCCACGCTCGTTGTGCTTACGGTTTGGGTCTTCGCGCCACCAGGCGCACATGGGAACTCAGGCGGTGTTTCTGCAGGAATGCCTGGAAATCCTGGTGCGCCAGAGGGCCCCGCTGGGTCAGGAGGGGCTTGGCGAAGGGGGGTAACACCACCGACGGATCGGCGGCCAGGGCCTGCAACACCAACTCCACATCCAATTGGCCGGGGGTGCTTAATTCTATCAGTTCGAGGCCACACCGTTGTAGCAGGAGCTCCAGGCCTTCGATCGAAAGGAGATTCATATGCTCCGGCACGAAGATATAGGGCGCTTTATCCCACAGGACTTGTAGGTCGAAGCCCGAGCAGGTGCGGGTCGTCAGGAAGAGGAGCCCCCCGGGATTCAGCTGTTCACTCAGCCGGTGTAAAAACTGCTCGGGTGCGGACTGATGTTCCAGTTTTTCAAAGGCACTGATGACATCGAGGCGCGGCAGCGTTTCGGGGGATGTCGCGCCGGCCACACCGTCGAGGGGAACCAGGGGCTCGATCCCGATACAGGCGCCGAAGCGTCCCTGTTCGCTTACCTCTTCCAGGATGGCCGCCGAATAGGGCTTCCAGTCGCCATAGGCGGGCTCCTCGAGCTCCAGGTGCGTGTCTGCCACCTGGGCGATCCAGGAGGCCCGGCTGCGGGCAAGATGAATGCGGCGTTGGGGCGCGGAGGCTTCACTGAATTGCGCGACACGGTAACGACTTGCTTCCGACTCGGCATAATAGCGTGTCACCGCATCCGTGCGTGGCCGGGGGTTTACATAGAGGCTGTCGCAGTGGCCACATTGGGTGTAGGGGAAGCCTTCCTTCACAAAGGCGGGCGTTGGCGCATCCTGTCCACAGGCCGTGCAGGGCACTGGGTGCCAGGTCGATGGGTCACCGAGAAAGTGGGCGGCGTCACGGAGGGAAAGACGCTTGAATTCGTTCAGGAGTGCCGGGGGCCGGATATCGGCATCATGCAGGCCACTCGAAAGGACCGTGTGCTTCGTGATGCGATGACTGCCCGACATGATGCGCTCCGCTGGCTGAGGTGAAGGGGCCGAGACGCCAATTACAGCACAGGGTGCTTCTGAGATGCAATGAGGAGGGTGCCTATAGGGCCTTTTTTCGCCCGGAAAATTGACACCGGAGCGATTCCATGGTACGTTTCCGTCAGTACGCTGGGGGAGGCATACACACCGGTTTCAGGTGTTTCCCTGCCGTTCATGGAACCTTTTCGCGGGTTCCGGTATTAAACCCTCAGTTACGACTTGTTTCACCCCGTCACGGAGTTCGCGGCCGACCTTCCCCCTTTCGGCCACCCTATGCCAACCCGTTGACCTGATTAATTTGCCGTCGGGGCGACGTGCATACCTATCCAGGAGCAGTTTCAAATGGATAAGAATACCCACATTAGCGCTTTTGATGCCCTCGTTGACCGGGGCGTGGATCCCGGTGCCATTGATGCCCATGCCATTCAGAGCGAGTGTCAGACCATGGATCCCGCCGAATCAGCGCAAGAGGAAGTTGCGGTTCCTGTCATACTTAGCGACGAGGAAGAAGCCTGGCGTACAGAAAAACTGGACGAATTGTTCTGTCACGTAGAAATCATGGTAGATCGTCTTCGGCACCTGGCCAAATCCGGTTCTCTTGACGATTCCAACCGCGAAACCTATGAAACGATTCAGCGTCTGAACCTGTCGGCCAAGTCCATTCATCACCTTTCCATACCTGCCGATGCCGCCATGCTACACCGGTTTCATCAGCCAGACACTTCGTGCGCTTCCTGATTCGGAAGAAGCATGCGTAGGTACCCGGGAAGGATGCGCCATAGGGCGCGGTCGGCCAGCTGACATGGTTCCAGGGGGCTCTCAAGCCATTCTCTTTCCAGCCCTTCACGAAAAAAAGCCCGCACCACCTTGGTGCGGGCTTTCTCTATAATTATTAGAGTCGAATCAGTCGATTTCTTTCAAGGTCGTGATGATCTTGGAAACCATGCCATACTCCAATGCCTCTTCTGCGTTCATCCAGAAGTTTCGATCGCTGTCTTTGGCGATCTTCTCAACGGTCTGACCGGTCTCATTGGATATAAGTTTGTTGATGCGCTCCCGGATCTTGATGATTTCCTGCGCTTCGATACGGATATCGGAAGCCTGGCCACCGGCGCCACCGCTGGGCTGGTGCAACAGGAAGCGGGTGTTGGGAAGGGAATAGCGCATGCCTTTGTTGCCACCGAAGAGGATGGGCACGGCGATACTGGCGACCCAACCGGCCCCAATCGTGATGACCGGCGATTCGATACAGCGCATCACATCATGGATGGCGTAGCCGGAATCCACATGGCCCCCGGGGGACGTGATAATCACTCGGATAGGGTCATGGGAATCGGAATCCAGTATGAAGAGCTGGGTGATAACCTTTTCTGCCAGCTCCTGATCGACCGTGCCGGAAACCATGACCGTGCGGGATTTGAGGAGCTTCTGCATCATGCCATCGGCACCGCCCTTGTCGTCTTTCTTCTTGTCGTCTTCTTCATCATCATGCCGAATATGGGTCATTGCAGGGTCTTTCTATGGGTGTCCATCGGGTGCCGCCGGGCCAGGGCCGGGGTCGGGATGGGTTGTCACCGTGGATTGGTTTTTGCCGTACGTAGGACATCATATTGTGGCACTTTCCGCCAAATAGGTTCAAGGAAGGTAAAGTGCGACTGCCATGAATTCCCGCTGGACCGCCGACAGGTCCGCGAATTCCGGGGGCGTAATTTCGGGACTGACCGGCTGCACGGCGATGTTCGTTTCACCCCCCATGAATTCCATTTGCCACCTGCCGTCGTCCGATAATTGCAGCGGGTGCCAGGCTGCACCCCCGTCTGCGACGGAAGTGGGTGCGGTCTCAAGACCTACCCGACTGGTGCCGGGGGCAAGGCGGGTGACGTACACGTCCCGACCATCCGGCCAACACGTGCCAACGGCCAGCAGGGGCGGTGTAGTCGGATGAAGGGTTTCCGGGAGGTGCATGAAGGTGACACCGCCATCCGCCAGCAGTCCCGCAAGGGCAGGCGCATCCCAAGTGGCCAGTTTCTCGCCGAGTTCCGGTGCACCGATCAAGGTGACGACCACATCACGCAGGGTGTCGTTCGTGCCGTTCCACAGTCCAATGGCGGTCGTTCGTCCTTTACGGATCTCGAGGAGATGGTAAACCTGGTCCAGATCACCATCGTGGGCCAGGGCCCGTTCAAAATAGAAAGGGGCTTTTCCAGGGGGCAGGGCAGAGGAAAAGTCCCGAAGGGTATCCCGGAAGGCCTGGCGGTTTCGGATCTGAAAGTCGTTTCCATCTTCCGTAACGGGAGGGAGGGATGTATAGGCCCCCACGGCGGCCTGAGGCCAGCCTCGTTCTAACCGGGCCCGTGCCTGGAGAAGGGTGAAGTCCGTCGCGCCGTGATCGTTCGGACCAAGAAGGCGATTTCCCGACCGGACGGCACGCACATCCTCTTCGACGAGAACGCCGCCGTTCTGATCAACAAGGACAAGGAAGTCGTGGGGACGCGCATCTTTGGTCCCGTCGCGCGCGAGCTCCGCAGCGCCGGCTTCATGCGAATCGTTTCGCTCGCCCCGGAGGTGCTCTAGCCATGGCTGCTGCTGAGTCGACTCCCGCGGCCTACGTGCCGCGACTGAAGCAGGAATATCTCGACACGATCGCGCCGAAGCTCAAGGAGGAGTTCGGCTACAAGAACGTGAACCAGATCCCCAAGGTCGAGAAGGTCGTGGTGAACATCGGCCTCGGTGAGGCCACGACGAACCCGAAGCTCCTCGAGAGGGCGATGGAGGAGCTGGCGCTGA
>JAUIMA010000456.1 GCA_030432675.1 Candidatus Hydrogenedentota bacterium
CGTGGGGTAGACTCATGACGTCGGTGCAGTCCCCGCTTCGCGACAATCTGGCGTGTGGGAGGGGGACAGCCCCGACTAACGCGTTTGCGACGCTGGGGTGAGTACGTCGGTTAGCCACGGGGTGAATCGGCGTGGGGTAGACTCATGACGTCGGTGCAGTCCCCGGGGACAAAACGGAGGCACCCCGCAGGGCACCTCCGCTTCGCAGGCATCGTTGTTTCTAACGAAACTGAATGGCGTAGAGCTCGGCATCTTTCATGACAAAGCGCAGGCGAATCGGTGTGCCCGCCAGGGCGCTGATATCCGTGCTGTCGTTCCAGCGGACGGCCCGGGCGATCTGGTTGCCGATGATTTCGAAGCTGGCTTCCGCTTCGTAGCCGGGAATGGCAACACCATCACCATCGAGAATCTGTACCCGAATGCTACCCGCAGCGGAAGTGGCGTAGTTGAGATAGAGTGACTTACCCGTGAAGGTCAGGGTCTTGGTGGTCATTTCGCCACCGGCATAGGGCGCTTCCACGGCCGCAAAGCCGTCGGGACGAAGGCTGTAACGGCGAAGGCCGGTGGTCGGCTGTCCATAGTACTTTTGAATGTAGACCGAAATTTCGCGGTCCCCCGTGGGCACAATGCCCCACGCGGGGTAGTTGGAGCGGGAGGTCCAGTTCTCCAGGCCGACTTCCGGTTTCAGGAAGCCATCCATAAAGGTCCGGTCATAGGCAAAGCCGCCTCGGCTCGTAATCAGTACATTGTCGGAGCAATCGCCGGAATAGCGGGGATCGACACCGAGAGCCGTGGCCTCATCTTCGGTGGCCACGCGACGTCCCGGCATAAAGCGGGCTGCCAGGCTCACATAAATATGGGGGGCGCGGAAGTAGGGCAGGGTCTGGTTGGTGTAGAGGTGTTCCCGGGGCGTGTGGCCAAAATCCATTTCCTGCGGTTCGGTCCAGGTGATGAAGTCCTTCGAAGTGGACCGGCTCACACTGCGGAAGCCCTTAAAGCCGCCCTGGTGCCAGCTGCGGAAGTAGGCACAATACTGTTGTTCGCTCTCCGACCAGAAGGCCACGTTCTGCGAATCGAAGGCCCCCTCGGTGATGACGGGTGCTTCATTCATCGTCCAGTGGATACCGTCTGAACTCGTAAAAGTATGGAGACCGGTTTTCATGGTCCCCGCCATGCCCTTATACTTTTCTTCCGGGGCCACATCCGGTCGGGTGTCCTTAAAGGCGATAAAGTTGTGGGAGTAGGGAGCCACGTCGGCCAGGATAATGTTATTCGCCGTGGAGCCTTCGTATTCGTGAATCCCCAGCTCGGGCTTGGTCCACGTGATGCCATCCGTGCTCTCCGCATAACAGGTGACTTCATCCACGCCGTCCGCAGTAACGGTGCGTTTGCCTCGGTAATACATGCGGTAGATGCCATCGTCTTCGAAGATGGTGACATAACCACAATAGGGGCCTTCCCAGGGCTTGTCGAAGTGGATGACCATTTCTTCCAGTGAGGGGGTCTGGAGGCGGTGTACGGTGTTGGCCTGGGTCTCGATGAGGTAGTTGTCGACCAGGGGTTCGAGGCGACTGCCGATGGCGAGGGGTTCGGCCGCAAAGGAAGTTGTCGCGCTGAGTGCCAGGAGGGCAACAAGGCTGCCCTTCAAAGAACGAAACATCATGGGTAATCTCCGTGCTGGGGTTGAGTTGTTATAACCAATTATACGAGCCCCACCCTCGGATTACAATAGCTCCGCCCCGCTGCAAAAAAGTGCATCGAATGGCCCAATCCGGTATCATAATTCGGTCTGGGGGAACGCAGGGAGGCGGCTCAAGCACTTGGCGCACCGTCTCCCCACCCCGCGTATGACATTCCCAATCGATAGGTAGTAACCATAATTTCAGGAGGTTTCATGAAGAATGTAGTTCCCGCGCTCCTGGGCGCGACCCTGTTCCTGGGCGTACCGTCTGCCATGGCAGTCGACCTGCCCGCACCCGCTGAACGTGTGGTGGATTATCACAAAGACATTGCCCCGATTTTTGAAGAACGCTGTATTAAATGCCACGGCGAGAAGAAGCAGAAATCCGACTACCGTCTCGACAACCGCGATGACGCCATCAGCAGCGGTTCCGAAGGCGCGGCCATAACGCCCGGAAACAGTGCCGAGAGCCTGCTGGTTCGTCTGCTGCTGGGTGCCGACGACAACTATGACATTATGCCCCCCAAGGGTGACCCCCTTACGCCAGAACAAATCGGGCTCATTCGCGCCTGGATCGATCAGGGCGTGGTATGGGAAGGTTCCGCGGCCGGCACCACCGAAGCCATGGCAGAAAAGAACGACAAAGTCGCTTTCGCCGGTCTGGGTGAATCCTGGTTTGTAGAAGCCACGGCGCAGAAGGGTCCCCTGGCCACCTGGCAGATTGTGGACGAAAAGGGCCCCGAAGGCGAGACGGCTATTGCCCTCACCAAGCCCAACCACACCGACGCGGGGACCTACAACCTACTTTGGGACACGAAGACCCAGTTCAAGAATGGTGAGATTGCGGTCTCCCTGAAATCCATTTCGGGTGAAGAAGATCAGGGCGGCGGCCTCATCTGGCGCGCGAAAGACAAGAACAACTATTACGTGGCCCGCTTCAATCCCCTGGAAAAGAACCTCCGTCTCTATCAGGTGAAGGATGGCAAGCGCGAAAAGCTCGCCAGTGCCGACGTAGAGCGTGCGGCAGACCAGTGGTCCAACCTGGTGGTCAAGCAGCAGGACAACGCGGTTTCCGTGACCTTGAATGGCCAGACCCTGATCAAGGCCGACGTGGAAACCTTTACGGAAGCCGGTGGCATCGGGCTCTGGACCAAGGCGGACGCCGCCACGATCTTCACCCAACCGAAGGTTTCCATGTAAACCTGGGATCGCCCTTCGGAATTGTTCGACATCAAAATAAAAAGGCCCCCCGTCAATCCTGGCGGGGGGCCTTATTCGTATCGGGAGTCTAGCTGGCGCTCTTTCGCTGAAGGCGACGTTCTACCTGTTTCTTATCGTAGTCGGGGTAGATATCTACCTTTTCCTGGAAGGCGGCCCGGAGGGCTTCGAAGTCGGCTTCCACATCCCCCGTGATTTGGACCGGGGCACCCGTGCCAATGGTCTTCGTCTGGTGATTGATGTATCCCGGCACCACCGGCACGCCCGCTTCCAGCGCCATCCAGTAGAAACCAAGCTTCCAGTGCTTTACCGCTTTGCGGGTGCCTTCGGGGGCTATGAGTAAGGCCAGGTGGTCGTGGGAGGCAAAGACATCCACAATTTGCTGGACCACGTTGGTGGCGGCCCGACGGTTAATCGGGATGCCGCCGAGCTTGCGCCAGAGGATGCCCACGGGCCACCAGAAAGCCGTATCTTTCATCATCCAGGTTGCCGGAATGCGGAGGGCCATGGTGGTGAAAAGCATGTAAAAGAGGTCCATATTCGTGGTGTGGGGCGCCGCCACGAGGATGTACTTGGGAATGTCGATGGGTTCGCCGTCGACCCGCCATCCCATAGCGCGGAGGCAGGTGCGCCCGATGAAGCGCCGGATGGGGCCGGAACTGGAGCGAATGGTGGTGTTTTCGTGCACGGGCAGCAATCCTCAAGGGAAAAATCAGGTGTCAGGGTGGCCTGCTAAACGACTGAGAGTTGGGGGCAGGTGGGCGAAATGGTGTGAAGGGGTGTCACGTCTCGGATACCCACATTACCCGAGACAACCGCCATTATTGTACAGTGACTCAGACATTCGAGGCAACGGGCGGGGCAATTTGCTCCAGACGTCGTAGCCTTTTGGTCCCGTGTGCGCCGGGTTTCAGGCGGGGAGGCCCGACCTGCGAAGGTCGGCTCCTGTGGGATAGTCGCCCGGCGGTTATCGCCTGTCGATGGGAGAAGAGGATAGCGTGATGCCCTTTGTGACAGCGGGACAAATCACCAACGCGAGGAGCACGTCGTCATGACCGGATGCCACACCTGGGAATGGAAGCCGGAAGGTCCCGCACGGGCCCATGTACTGATAGTTCACGGCTACGGGGAGCATGGTGGACGCTACGCCAATTTCGCCACGACGCTGACGGAAGCTGGATTTCACGTCCATGCCTTTGACCACCTCGGCCACGGCCAGAGTCCGGGTAAGCGCGGCTATGTAGACTCCTTCGATGCGTTGGTTACGGAGCTGGCGGCCCAGGTGGCCAGGGTGTTGGCGGAAGGGGAGGGGAAGCCGTGCTTTCTCTTTGCCCACAGCATGGGGGGGCTGATTGCGACCAACTATCTCACCCGAGGGCGCGAGGGGCTCCGGGGGGCCGTAATTTCGAGTCCTCTACTCGCGGTGCCGGAGGGGGTGTCTCCCCTATTGCTCCGACTCGCGGATGTTCTGGGACAGTGGTTGCCCTGGCTGCCGGTGGACCGGCTCGACAGCGCGTCTATATCGCGGGTGCCCGAGGCGGTCGCTGCCTATGAGGACGACCCGCTGGTCTATCATGGACCGATCCGCGCGCGGACGGGGGCCCAGCTTACGGCGGCCATCGGCGAAACCACGGCGCGCTTTTCCGCTATTACGCTGCCGCTGCTGGTGCTTCACGGGACCGACGATAGGCTGGTTCCCATTGGGGGAAGTCGGCGGTTGGTGGCCGAGGCGGGCAGTGAGGACGTGTCGTCTTATTTTCAGGAGGGCGGCTATCATGAGTTGCTGAACGATGTGGAGAGGGATGTGGTGGTGCAGCATGTGGTGGCATGGTTGGAGGAACGGGTGGGGAAGGCACCGGGGACTGCCCCGACGCCGGGCGCGTGACGGAGCGAGGTCCGCGTCTTGGCGGAACCGGTGATGTCGAGAAGGGAAGCAACACAAGCCAGTCGGGGCCGTCCCCCTCTTGAAGGTGACGTGTGCCTTCGGAGGGGGACAGCCCCGACTATTGCGTTTGTGTTGTTGGGCTGCGGCCGTGTGTTGGCCACGGGGTCGATGTGTCTGAATTCGGGTTTGCGACGTCGGTGCAGTCCCCGGGGACTGCCCCGACGCCGGGCGCGTGACGGAGCGAGGTCCGCGTCTTGGCGGAATAGACCCCGTCGAGAAGGGAAGCAACATAAGCCAGTCGGGGCCGTCCCCCTCTTGAAGGTGACGTGTGCCTTCAGAGGGGGACAGCCCCGACGAT
>JAUIMA010000457.1 GCA_030432675.1 Candidatus Hydrogenedentota bacterium
CGATCCCGAGAAGGCGCGCGGAGAATTGGAGCGCATCGCGAAAGCCGATGAGGAACTCCAATCGCTCCCCGAAAGTACGGAGACGGTTGCAGGACTAACCCTTTCCGTTCGCGGAGAGTATGCTTATTTCACGACGGCCACCCACATGGTGCTGGGCTACCACAACCTGGTGGCCGGAGCCGCACGACGTTACAACGCTCCGGCAAAGTTTCGCTACGGCACGACGGAATGCCCTGCCAAAGCCGCCGATGAATCGGTTTTGCTGGTGTATGGCAACCGCATCACACCCTTCATGGAACAGGTTGTGCCCGCATTGATGGATGATGCCGATGACATGGCGCTGCCCATGATTCAGGCCCAGATGGAACAATATAAGGGGATGTTTGCCGACGGGGCGGAGGAAGATCCCATGGTGGGCACCCTTTCGTGGGTCGACGATACGGTGGAATTGCTCTGGCGGGTGGATGTGGAAAAGAACCCCGGTATGCTGGAAGCCGTGGGCGAGGCCCAGCCGTTGCGACTGGCGCGTTATGTGCCTGACAACACGCTGGCCCTGCTGAGTTTCCGCTTCAATGACGTGTTCAAGGCCCAGTTAATGGAGGATATTGTACCGGCCGCCGCGGAGGCCGGCGGTGGCAACGAGCTGGCCATCGCCAGCCAGGTGATCCCCCAGTTGGGTGATGAGCTGACGGTGGCGGTGACCGATGTGGTGGACGGCACTATCGGTGCTTATATTCTATTGGGACTGGCACGGGCCGAAGCTACCCAGGGACTCCTGCAGATGTTCGTGCCGATGGAAGGGGTTATGGAGCACAAGGGATTCACGATAAACACCGTAGCCGTGCCGGCTCCGGTTCCGCTCTACATGAGCTTTGTGGATGACTTTGCCGTGGCAGCCAGTTCGTTAGAAGGCATGAAGACGGTCATCGATAATCATGTGGATAAAAAATTGTCCGGGGCCTATGCCAAGATGACTCCCCCTTTCGATATGTCCGTGCCCCGTTATCAGGCCGTTACGTTGAATACCCAGGGGTTGCACGAAGCCGTGTCCGCGACCGTGGCCTCCATGGGCGGCGACATGGGCGATTCGGGTGAGATGGTCGAGGGGGTCGTGAAGGCCCTGCGGGAGGTGCGTTCCGTGAGTGAACTGGATGGCCACTGGCTGGTCGGACGGGTTAGCCTTTTCCTGAATGATCTGGAGTCCATTGAGAAATCGGTGGCGGAGGAGGCCGCTCCGGCAGAGGCCTTGTAGCCACCGGTTGGCTCAGCGATCATTCGTTTCGGACGGGCTGCCGTTGAAAATTTTCGTTTCCCTTGGTAAACTCTTTACACGTAGCGTTCAACACTTGGGAATAAATTCGGAAACGCGGCAGGCAGGGCTGCATCCTGGATACCTGCACGTCCGGTGAGGGAACGAAAATTATCATGGCTATATCGCATGGGGGCTCCTGTGGGAGCAGTGTATCTTTACGTCCGTTATGGTGGCACCATCTTGAATTCCTGCTTCGAGGAAGCATCTTTTTGGTCGCTGTATTGTTGGCTTGGAACAGCCCGGCGGCCAGTCCCACGTTGGATGCCCTGGAAACCTTTGGGGGGACGGCCTCCACTCAGGTGACCGCCGTCGACGTGGATATATCGGGCAACCGCTATGATACCGGCGTTTTCGAAGAGACCGTCGATTTTGACCCCGGCGCGGGCACGACGGCATTGACCGCTGCTGTGAGCGCCACCGATGTCTGGGTGCGGAAGTTCAGCAATACGGGCAACCTGGCCTGGGCCGTTCAGCTGGCCGGGGCAGGATATGTGGAATCCTACGGTCTGGCCGTGGATGGTTCGGGTAATGTCTTCGTGGTGGGTTATTTTGACGGCACCGTAGACTTTGACCCGGGTGCGGGTACCTTCAATCTGACTGCACCGGCGACCTCCTATGACGCCTTCGTGCTCAAGCTGAATTCCAACGGCATTTTTCAGTGGGCCGCCAGCATCAGCACGACCGGGGAAAACTACGCCTATGATGTCGCCGTCGATTCGAATGGTGATGTCATCACGGTGGGTGAATTCGACGGCACCGCGGATTTCGACCCGGGCGCGGGCACGGATAACATCGATGCCGGGGGGAGCGGATTCAATTTCATCTGGAAGCTGGATTCCACCGGCGCCTATGTCTGGACCAAGACCGTGGACTGGATCGTCGCCTCGGTAGCCACCGATTCTTCGGACAACGTGCTGATGGCAGGCTCCTTTAATGGGACGGTAGACTTTAACCCGGACGCAGGCGAGAACAATCTCTCGGCGTTGGGGACGGAGGATGCCGCCCTCGTCAAATATAATTCCAGCGGGGCCTATGTGTGGGCGAAGAATGCGGGCGGCACGACCGCCACGGCCAACGGCAACTTCGTGGGCGTCGATGCCTTCGACAATGTCTATGGTATCGGCATCTTCCAAGACGCTGCCGTCGATTTTGACCCGGGTGCGGGAACAAGCTCCCTGAGCAGTGTCTCGGGATCGCGGGACGTGTTTATCCAGGCCCTCGATTCCTCCGGGGTATTTCGCTGGGCGAAGTCTGTCGGGGGCTCTTCGATCGATACCCCGAAAGATGCTGATGTAAGTCGTTCGGGGAATGTGTTTGTGACGGGCCAGTTTCTTGGCACCGCAGACTTCGACCCCGGTCCAGGGATGGACGAACGAACGGCCGTAGGCTCTATTGACATTTTCGCTGTGAATCTAAACCCTGGTGGGGATTCGGTGTGGGCCTATACCGCAGGGGGTAGCGGCTTAGACCGAGGAGAGGCCATTGTGGCGCTCGACGCTTCCACGGCATTTATCGGTGGTACCTTCACCGGGCCGGCCGATTTTGACCCCGCTATGGTGTTGGGACCCGCGGGTTCCCTGGGGGTGACCGAGAGCTTCGTTGTCCAGGTCACCACGGATGAACGAACACAGCCGGATCTGGACTTGCTCCGCTCCACCGGAAGTTTCGGGGGAACGGCCGTATCGGTGATCAAGACCGACGCCAGCGGTAATATCTACACGGCAGGCTCTTTCAATAATACGATCGATCTCGACCCCGGTCCCGGAATGGACAGCTACACCACGACGGGCACCTTGAACGGTTATTTCCAGAAACTGGACCCCAACGGCGACTATGACATGGGCGGCATATTCGGGTCTACCGAAGCCTCGGGCAACACGTCCGCCTTTGATCTGGCGCTCGATAGCACGGGTAATATCTATGTGACCGGATTCTTCAGTGGGGAGGCTGACTTTGACCCGGGTGCGGGTACCTTTGTCCTTGATACGGGTAGTGTGAGTCAGTGGGACGTCTTCGTGCTCAAGCTGGATTCCTCGGGCGCATTTCAGTGGGCGGTGCAAGCCGGGGGCACGGGCAATGACGTGGGTGAGGGCATAGACGTGGATGCTTCCGGAAACGTCTACGTCGCCGGATACTTCAACGGGACGGCGGACTTTGACCCGAGTGGCGCCACGGCCAATGAAACCAGTGCCGGGATGGCCGATGCCTTTCTCTGGAAGCTCGACGCCTCGGGTAACCTGGTATGGGTTCGGACCATTGGTGCCAGCGGCCCGGAGCGTGGCGTGGCCCTGGCCCTGGACAGCAGTGGAAATCCCACCATGGCCATGAGCTTTGATGGTACGGTGGATTTCGACCCCGGCGTGGGGGTCGAGAGCGTGACGAGTTCCGATGGGGACTCGGCCATTGTGAAACTTGATGGCGCGGGTGTCTTTCAATGGGTAGCGGTGATGACCGGTGCCGGCCAGGACGAGGTGCGCGATTTGGCGCTCGACAGTAGCGACAACGTCTACAGCCTCGGAGATTTCGAGTCCGACATCGACCTGGATCCCGGAGCGGGTACCGTTACGGAAAACAGTGCGGCAGCGCAAGATGGTTACATCCAGAAGCTGGACAGCAACGGGGACTATCTGTGGTCCCACGTGCTCAGCGGCTCCAGTTCCATCGAGGCCTATGGTATCGGCGTGAGTAGCGATGGAACCGTCTATGTCGCGGGGGGCTTCTTCGGAACCTTCGATTATGATCCACCGAATATGTTCGACCTTCGGGTCTCTTACGGGAGTGACGATATGTTTGTCGTCGCCCTGGAAGAAACGGGTAGTGTGATCTGGGCCTACACGACGGGAGATAGTGACTCGCAATCGGCGACCGCCGTGGCTGCCCTGTCCAACTCCCGTGTCCTGGTAGCCGGCGGCTACGGGGGCACCGTGGATTTTGATCCCAGCCTCGGCGTCAGTTCGAGCATGGTGACGGGGACCTACGACGCCTTTCTGATTGGTCTCAGCATCGATGTGCCGCCCACCGCCGTTGCCATCACACCATCAACCACCGGACCGACGAACGCGACCACGGTGACCTTCACGGTGGAATTCAGTGAAGATGTAACCAATTTTTTCGATAGCAGCGATCTTGTGCAGACTCACACGGGTACGAGTTTCGGCTCGGTATCCATCACAGGGGGGCCTCGTATCTATAGTGTCGCTATCAACTTTCTCACGGGTTCGGGAGATTTTACCGTCGCGGTGAATACCGCATCGGATATTGTGGACCTTACTGGAAATGCTCTGGTCTCCAGTGTGACGAGTGCGGTGGTCACACTCGATAATCAGACCCCCACGATTATGCTTAATGGCAGCACACCCATTACCCTCGAGTGTGATGACCCCTACGTAGAAGCAGGGGCGACTGCCAATGACAATCAAGATGGCGATATCACCGGAAGCATTGTCGTTGATAGCGCCGCCGTCGATACTGCCGTCCCCGGGAGCTATACCGTTACCTACGATGTGACGGACATGGCGGGGAATGACGCAACCCAGGTTACGCGTACGGTTAATGTGGTGGATACAGGCGTGCCGACCCTCACCCTCACGGGCAGCCCGTCAGTGGTCCTGGCGTGTGGCGCTTCCTACGTGGAGTCGGGGGCGACGGCGCTCGACGATTGCGCCGATGATATTACGGGCAGTGTGGTTGTCGGCGGAGACACGGTGGACGTGGATACGCCGGGTACCTACACGGTCACCTACAATGTTATGGACCCCTCGGGGAATGCGGCGACGGAACTCACGCGTACGGTGACGGTACAGGATACGACGGCTCCGGTGCTTA